>JBCKWP010000063.1:0-9711 GCA_038922455.1 Methylobacter sp.
TTCGTGAGCAAGCCGATTTTTTTAGGATAATGGCAGAATATGCAGCGTTCGGCTAAAATGCATTCCTTTTTACTTTTGTAAGATGATGGCCAAAGATATTCGTATTGAAAGATGCAGCGGTTCGGCTCTGGAACAATATATTCCCGAACTTGCCCGGCTTAGAATTGAAGTGTTTCGCGACTTTCCGTATTTGTACGACGGGACTGTCGATTATGAAAAAAAATACTTACAAACTTATATCGATTGCGCGGAAAGCGTTATCGTAATTGCTTTTGACGGTAATCGAGTGGTCGGGGCATCGACGGCAATTCCGATGAAATATGAAACCAACGAGCTGAAACAGCCGTTTCTCGAGCAGGGCTACAATCTCGATGCCGTTTTTTATTGCAGCGAATCGGTGCTGGACAAAAACTATCGTGGCTTGGGTATCGGTGTCCGGTTTTTTGAGCAAAGAGAAGCTCATGCCGAGGAATTGGGAGGCTTTAAACACATTTGTTTTTGTTGTGTCGAGCGACCTGTCGATCATCCAAGACGCCCGGCCGATTATGTACCGCTAGATCAATTCTGGACTAAACGTGGCTATGTCAAACACCCTGAGCTGCGCACGACCTATGTCTGGAAGGATTTGGATGATGCTAATGAAACGCCTAAACCGATGACTTTTTGGTTGAAACATGATCGTTAAAATTGCAACGGCTCAATACGACATCAGTTTTTTAGAAAATTGGTCTGTGTATCAACGCAAAGTTGAGCGCTGGGTTGAGGAAGCCGCCGAGCAGGATGCGAAGATTTTGCTTTTCCCTGAGTATGCCAGTATGGAACTAGCCTCGTTATTCGGTAAGGACGTTTATTCATCGTTAAGCAAACAGCTGGCAGCCATGCAGGCATTGCTGGATGATTATCTGGATTTGTTCCAGACCCTGGCTAAAAAATACCGGTGCATTATCCAGCCGGGTACGTTCCCGGTAAAAACAGGGTCAGGCGCGTATCGAAACCGGGCTTATTTGTTTATGCCTGACGGCCTGGTTGATTATCAGGATAAACTGATGATGACCCGGTTTGAAAACGAGCAATGGCTTATTCAAAGCGGTGAGGAACTCAGGTGTTTCGATACCGAATACGGAAAAATAGCGATCAATATTTGTTATGACAGTGAATTTCCGATGCTGGCAAGAAAACAGGTTGAAGCCGGAGCGAATCTGATTTTAGTGCCCAGTTGCACCGATACGCTGGCGGGTTATCATCGCGTTAAAATAGGCTGTCAGGCAAGGGCCTTGGAAAATCAGTGTTATGTGGTTCAATCAAGCCTAGTCGGCGAAGCGCTGTGGTCTGAGGCGGTGGATGTTAATATCGGTGTGGCGGCGATTTATACGCCGGTGGATCGTGGTTTTCCCGATAACGGCATTCTAGTCGCAGGCAAGCTTAATGCGGTGCAATGGGTTATCGCCGAAGTGTCGCTCAGTGCTTGCGATACGGTTCGGGAGCAAGGACAAGTCTTTAACTACAGGGACTGGCCGTTGCAAAATGTATTTAAGGTTAAAAGTTAAAGGAATTATTGTACCTTTTGTCTTTCGCCTTTTGCCCTTCGTCTTTTTAACATCAATTGAAAATGGCTTCGAAAGAATAACCGTTAAATTCCAGGATTTCTTTCATTTTTTTTAAACCATCCATTTGGATTTGTCTGATCCGCTCTCGAGTTACACCCAGCTCTTGAGCAACTTGCTCAAGGGTGGAGTCTTCATAACCGCAAAGCCCGTAGCGGCGGCAAATGACTTCGCGCTGTTTTTCGGAAAGTTGAAACACCCATTTGGCAATATTGTGTCTGATGCCGTCTTCTTGTGTTTTTTCAGCGGGTGATAAGCTGTCGTTATCGGAAATAGACTCGACCAAAGGTTTGTCAAAATCCTTGCTGCCTGGAATATCGATTGAGGTAACCCGTTCATTGAGTTTAAGCATTTTTTCAACTTTATTGACGGGTATATCCATATGCGCAGCTATATCTTTGGCATTGGGTTCATGATCGAGCAATTGTGCCAAATGACGTTGGGCTTTAAGATAAGTATTCATTTCTTTGACAATATGAATCGGCAACCGAATGGTGCGCGTCTGATTCATGATGGCCCGTTCAATGGTTTGTCGGATCCACCAGGTGGCATAAGTTGAAAATCTAAAACCCCTTTCAGGGTCGAACTTTTCAACTGCGTGCATCAGTCCCAGATTGCCTTCTTCAATCAAATCCAGTAACGGCAAGCCTCTATTCAGGTAACGGCGGGAAATTTTAACGACCAGACGCAAATTACTTTCGATCATGATATTGCGGGCAGCTTCATCACCCAGCAAGGCTCTGGAGCCGTAAAATTTTTCCTGATCAGCGGTCAGCAGTTGCGAACGGGAAAGTGCATTCAAATAAACCCGTGTTGCATCCATGCTCCGGTCTTGCAGCGGTTCAAGGGTAGTAATCTCATCACTGTCCGCTGTTTCAGCAATAACGGAATTTGTCGGGAGTTCATCGTCAAAAGACCCATTGTCATCGAATAATACACAAACATCATCGTCCCATAGCTCAACTAATTCTGCCTTCATGATAACCTCGCGTTGTACGACCTAAGCCGAAAGGGTGTTATGGTTTTTTCGGTAAAAACTTAACGGGGTTTACCGGCTTGCCGTTTTTTCTGATTTCAAAGTGTAGCGATGTAAGGTTTGATCCTGCTTGACCCACTTTTGCAATAACCTCGCCTTTTTCAACAGTGCTTCCTTCGGTAACGAGTAGTTGGCTATTATTTGCATAAGCGCTTAAATACAAGTCGTTGTGCTTGATAATAAGTAAGTTACCGTAGCCAATTAGACCTTGTCCGCTATAGACAACTTTGCCGGCTTCTGCCGCTCTCACGTCCTGTCCCATCTTGCCAACAATATCAATGCCTTTGTTATCGGTTTGAGAAAAAGATTTTAAAACTTTTCCCTTGATCGGCCATTGAAAGTTTAACTTTAACATACTTGCATTAGCAATTGAAATAGTTGATTTTTTTTGTGAACTACTTCCGCTTTTTTCAATGCTGTTGTTAAGGGAATGGACTTTAGATGACGGCTTGTGCCGCGACTGCTCTCGGCAGTCTTGCGGCATACACACCATCCCTGGCGATAAAGTAAGTGCGGACTTATTGTTTGATGAAACAGGTGGGGCAGTCTGTGAGTCAAGTCTATTGGTTGCGGTTGTAATTGCGGTTTTTTGTTGGGTATCAGAAATTGCTCCTGCTTTGGATACTTTAGGTAGCAGCTCTACTTTCGAAGCTGTTTCTCCTCTATTCAGGGCGTCATGGGTTTGCGTTTCTAAATTCTTATCGTCGTATGTGGACTTGTTTTCCGGGTTCGAGTCGGATAGCCTTAATTTTCGATCTATTTCTATGCTATAAGGCGGATTGAGCTGGTTCCATTGCGCTAATTGCCGATAATCAATATCGACAAGCAGGCTTATTGCATACAAGGTGTCGCCTTTTTTTACCCGATAATACGGGGTCTGGTCTTTAGTCGGTTCAGGCGCGATTTCAGGCTGATTAGTAGTGACCGGGGCATAGTTCGGCGGTAGTGTTGGGCAGCCATTCAATAAAACAGACAGGTTGGCAATAAAAATAAGCTTTGAACGGGAGAAGGTCATAGAGGATTATTTTTTTAACAGAAGCTTTTTGGCCAAATTTATTTTAGCGGCCAAATAATTCGATCCGCCACGGTCAGGGTGTATTTTTTGCATCAATTTCCGATGAGCGGCAATAATGTCAGCCTCCGATGCGCCCATCTTCAAACCTAATACTTCATAAGCCTCTTCAACTGACATAGAGCCTTTCGCGTCGGTTTTGTGGTGTCGTTGTGAGGTGCTTTGTTTTTCTGACCATAGTCGCTGTAGAAAAGGCGCATAACGCAACAATACCGGCATTAAGCGGAGTAAAAAGGCAATAGCCACGCTTGCCAGGGCGAAAAACCAGTTCAAACGTCCGGTTGCAGTCAAATAGAGTACGGTCAATCCCGCGAGGGAAAGAGTCAAGATTTTGGCGTAACGGGCCAATACGGTGGGCGAGTTTTTTAAAAACGCACGTATCCCAAAGTAGGCAATGGCGATACCTAGCAAAATCAGATAAATTCGGATCAAGGTTTACTCTCGGATTAATGATTTATAGTAACTATTCAATACAAAAGGGATAACATCCCTATGCAATGAGTCTTACAAGCTCTGACGCTGTCTTTTATAATGGCATCCCCGTTTAAGGCTACGGCTTCTCAGGGATGTTATCCCTACGCTAAATAGTTACGATTTATTTAAGGCTGTTTTCAAGGCCTTTTGCTCCTTACCTGTATCACCCTGGATAGTGTTAGGATAAATAATACCTTAGAATATGACATCTTATGATAACAATTTAATGTTAGTTGATATGCTGAATGCTAAAATTCCAATTTTAGGTTTTGCCGCCGCAAGCGGAACCGGAAAAACCACGTTATTGACCCAATTGATCCCGATTTTAAAACAAAACGGCCTACGCGTCGGTTTGATCAAGCATAGCCATCATGATTTTGACATCGACCGGCCGGGGAAGGACAGCTTTCGCCTGCGGGAAGCCGGAGCCTCGCCGGTCATGCTGGTGTCGCGGTATCGGCGCGTGGTTATTACCGAATTAAACCCGGCACAAGAATCGGGGTTGGACGACCAGCTAAAGCAAATTGATCAATCCGAATTGGATCTGATTTTGGTTGAAGGCTTTAGGGCAGAAAAATTCCCTAAAATCGAATTGCACCGGACTACGCTTGAAAGCACCTTGCTTTACCCAAACGACCCGGACATCATCGCGATAGCTAGCGATGTAGCGCTAGAAACGCCAGCCTATTTGGTGCAACTGGATCTAAACCGGCCCGAAACGATTGCGTTATACATCCAAACCCATATTTTGAAAAAACCATGATTGACCCCTGTAGCCAGGAATCCAGGCCGTTACTGTCTATTGATGACGCGCTGGACAAAATCAAAGCCGCCGTAGATCCGGTAAGCGGTACAGAAAAATTGTCGTTAAATAACGCTTTGGGGCGAGTGTTGGCAGAATCGGTTTATTCTCCGATCAATATCCCTCATGATCGGAATGCGGCTATGGACGGTTATGCTTTTGCCAGTGGTGATAGGGTTGACGGTCAGGTATTTACACTGAGCTTGGCGGGGACTTCCTGGGCCGGTCGACCCTTTCAGGGGCAGCTGCAAGCCGGTCAATGCGTTAGAATCTTCACTGGCGCAGTGGTGCCGGAGCAAGCCGACTCGGTCATCATGCAGGAACAGGTGCAGGCTCAAGATCAAACCATCCATTTTCCGGCCGACACCTGCGTACTGAAAAATATCAGGGAAATCGGTGAAGACGTAAAGCAAGGCGCTTGTTTAATCGCCCAGCCTAAACAACTGACGGCGGTTGACTTGGGTTTGCTGGCCTCGGCCGGTGTCGATCAGGTTACCGTTAAACGCCGGTTAAAAATCGCTTTCATTTCCACCGGCGATGAATTGACCGCACTAGGCCAGCCGCTAGCACCGGGTAAAATATACGACAGCAATCGCGCCATGTTAAGCGGATTGTTGGTAGACCCCTGCTACAGCGTTGCCGATCTTGGCGTTATTCCCGACAATAAACAGCTGCTTGAAGACGGCTTTATTGAAGCATCCAAAAACCACGATGTCATCATAACCACCGGCGGTGCGTCAGTTGGCGAGGCCGATTATGTCAAAGAAATCCTGCACAGCTGTGGGCAGGTCAATTTTTGGAAAATGGCGATAAAGCCTGGAAAACCGTTGGCTTTCGGGAAAATTGGCGGGTGTTATTTTTTTGGTTTGCCCGGTAATCCGGTTGCTGTAGTGGTGACTTTTCAGCAGGTTGTCGTCCCCGCACTCAGGCAGCTTTCTGGCGCACCGCTCGCCAAACCGTTAAGGCTTATTGCGACCTGCACCACCGCATTAAAAAAATCCCCAGGACGACAGGAATACCAGCGCGGCATCCTCAGCCAAGATGAAAACGGCGAGTTTTGCGTCGCCTCAGCGGGCCAGCAAGGCTCGCATATCCTTAGCTCCATGAGCCGGAGCGGCTGCTACATCGTGTTGTCGGAAGCGTGTGAAGGCGTACAAGCAGGCGACAAAGTCACCGTTGAGCCGTTTAGTTTGTTGATCTAGCGATTTGCCCTACTTCATCAATGCCCTGGTATGCTGAATAGTTACGTCTTTTTAACAAACTCCGATTTAAGCTTCATTGCGCCGATACCGTCAATCCGACAGTCAATATCATGATCACCGTCTACCAGACGGATGATTTTGACTTTAGTGCCGACTTTGACCACCGATGATGAGCCTTTGACTTTAAGGTCCTTGATTACCGTGACGGTATCGCCGTCTTGCAGCACGTTGCCGTTTGCATCCTTAATGATACGGACATCGGTGCTATCTTCGGCTGATCCAGCTTTTGGCCATTCGTGTGCGCATTCAGGGCAGACGTACATCATATCGTCTTCGTAGGTGAACTCTGAGCCACATTTTGGGCATTTTGGGAGGTTGTTCATTGCTTTCCTTAAATGGATAGGTTGCCTCAGCCTTGTGAAATACAAGGTCTATTGAGGCGACATGATGTCAGATTTAGGCCTGTATTGTCCATTTCACATGGGACTAAGGGTGCGATTAAAAGTGATGCGGGAGAGCAAGGCTTGCCTTGCTCTAGCCTAAAAAGTACAAGGCAAGCCTTGTACTCCAAGAGTTGTCAACTGATTCCAAGCTGGGGTGCATCACTTTTAATCGCACCTTCCCTGGCGGATTAAGTAAACGGCTAATCCACCCTATCGACTTTAACCAAAATATGCATCTGGCTTTTGTCGACTTGGCGGGTATTAACCAGTGCGCCGTTTGAGTTGCTGTTGCGGCTGGCGCCAACGCCCCCGAGTTCTACCCATTCGCCAAGATTAACCCGAAGCGTTGATTGCGCATTCTGGGTTTCGATTTGTCCACTACCGTTCATTTTGTCCGACCAAGGCGATACGCTAAGGATGACCTGCTGTCCGACCAATCGGGGTACTACTGCAAAACCGGTGGTCGCTTCGGAATAGTCGGTGGTCGTGGGGTAACCGAAAGCTGAAAAATTTTGTCTTGGATAAGCCTTGCCCATTTCAATGTGAGCCGGGACGCCTTCCAAGGTTCTGATGGTCTGGGTACTTTCGTCGTTGCTCTTATCTTGTGTCTGATACAGGTGGCCGATTATTCTGCCGCCGGATTTTAAAGGCTCATCGCCTGGAATATGCAGTTGAACTCTGGCGATCGCGTTTAATTCATCGGCGGTAGTCGACCGGGTTTGAATGACGCTGATCAGCAGATTGTTCATGCGTACATCCAATTGACTGACGATAGCCTTGATTTCAGCCAGTCGGTCAGGCGTAGTCTTGACCAACAGATTGGAACCGTTGTCGATAAGCTGAGCGGTATTGCCCAGCAACGGTGCAAGCAGTGGCACAATTTCGGACGCCGGTCGATGGGTTAACGGGATCACTTCAATAATAGTGTCTGCGGCAAATACGCTATTGGCTAGCAGCGTCATGAACATCAAGGCTAAAAGTTTTTTCAAGGTGAAGCTCCGGTAAAGTTAACCATTAATCGTTATGGTATACCGATGCGTGTGCTATTCGACATTCTTTTTTGTCATGAAGATCGGGGCGATACGCTGGCGCAGTCGCTTGCGAGACAGGAGTCGAGTAGTCCCCAGAAGCGATAGTGCAGTCGTGATATGGATTTTTACATACCTTGAAGTAATGGTATGGTGTTACTAGGAATTGCCAGTCATGTTTGCTGGCTCATGTATAAAAATTCGGAAGCCCATGTTTGAACAAACTTTCAAAAATATAGACGACATTCTGCACAAAGATGCGGGTTGCGGTAGTGAGCTGGACTACGTTGAACAGACCTCATGGGTACTGTTCCTTAAATACTTGGAAGACCTGGAGCGGGACAAGCTGACAGCAGCGCAGCTTGCAGGCAAACCTTATCAGCCCATCATAGCAGAGCAGTACAAATGGCATGTGTGGGCAGCGCCAAAAACCAGTGACGGCAAAATTGACCATCACCAGGCGCTGACTGGCGACGACCTGAAGGATTTTGTTGATCACACTCTCTTCCCTTATCTAAAGAAATTCAAGGCAGAAGCATTAAGCCCGGACACCATTGAATACAAGATAGGCGAGATTTTCAGCGAACTGAAAAATCGGGTGCAGAGCGGCTACAACCTGCGAGAGGTGATCAACCTGATCGACGGGCTGCGCTTTCGCTCCAAGGAAGAGAAGCATGAAATGTCGCATCTCTACGAAGACAAAATCAAGAACATGGGCAATGCCGGTCGCAATGGTGGCGAGTATTACACCCCGCGTCCGCTGATTAAAACCATCGTCAAGGTCGTAGCTCCTGAGATTGGCCAAAAGATCTATGACGGCGCAGTCGGTTCTGCTGGCTTCTTGGCTGAAGCGTTTGAATATCTCAAGACCAGCAAAGTCCTGACCACCAAGGATGCAGAGACCCTGCAAAAACACACTTTCTATGGCAAGGAAAAGAAAGGGCTGGCTTACATCATCGGCACCATGAACATGATCCTGCATGGTGTAGAAGCGCCAAATATTGTTCATGCCAACACCCTTGCTGAAAATTTATTAGACATTCAGGAGAAAGATCGCTATGACATCGTGCTGGCGAATCCTCCGTTTGGCGGCAAGGAACGTGCCGAGGTGCAGCAGAATTTTCCGATCAAAACGGGTGAAACTGCCTTCCTGTTCTTGCAACACTTCATCAAGATTTTGAAGGCAGGTGGTCGTGCTGGCGTGGTCATCAAGAACACCTTCCTGTCGAATACCGACAACGCATCGGTTAGCCTGCGCAAGCTGTTGCTGGAAAGCTGTAACCTGCATACCGTACTGGATATGCCCGGTGGTACCTTCACAGGTGCAGGCGTTAAAACCGTGGTGCTGTTCTTCGAGAAGGGCTCGCCCACCAAGAAAGTTTGGTTCTACCAGCTAAACCTGGATCGCAACCTCGGCAAAACCAATCCACTCAATGAAGCCGACCTTGCTGATTTCGTCGCCCTGCAAAAGACCAAGGCGGATTCTGACAATTCGTGGTCAGTCGATGTGTCAGGCATCGATCAATCTACCTATGACCTGTCGGTTAAAAATCCGAACCGCAATGAGGAAGTTAAGCATCGTAGCCCACAGGACATCATCGCCGAAATCGCCAAGCTGGATGCCGAGAGTGCGGTGGTACTGGCGACCATCAGGGGGTTGCTATGAAACGCAGCACGCCGATTACTCTGGCTCGCGCCGCCGTTGTCGGCGACGAAGTGGCGCTTTATCGGCGCATCCGCGAATTGGTTCTGGGCGCCCGCCAAACCATCGCCCGTGGCGTTGATCTGGTGCAGGTGCGCACCAACTTCGAGATCGGCCGCCATATCATCGAGCATGAGCAGAAAGGTGCGCAACGCGCCGCCTATGGGCAAACACTGGTCAAAGTGGTGGCCGAGCAGCTGACGCAAGAATTTGGGCGAGGTTTTTCTAAAAGCAATGTTGAGTACATGCGTCGCTTTTACCTATTTTATCAAGAGCGCGTGTTAATTGCCCAACCCGGAACTGGGCAATCCAGAGAGGTCTCTCCCCATCAGGATGCAATTGCCCAGT
>JBCKWP010000064.1:0-9645 GCA_038922455.1 Methylobacter sp.
GGCCAGTTCGAATACATGGAACGTGCGGCGGAACGGCTGCGCCTAGTCGTGCCGATCACCTTAATGCTGATTTTTATCCTGTTGTATTGCGCGTTCCGCAATATCACCGAACCGGTTCTGGTCATGCTGACCATCCCGTTTAGTCTGATTGGCGGCATTTGGCTGGTGTACTGGCTAGGATTCAACCTGTCGATCGGGGTTTATGTCGGCTTTATCGCGCTGGCCGGAACAGCCGCCGAAACCGGCGTTATGGTACTGAGTTTTATCGACATTGAAATTGCCAAGCTGCGTGAGCAAAAACAGGCGCCTTTGACCGGCGAAGAAATCAGAGCCGTTACCGAAGCCGCCACCGCCATGCGGGTGCGGCCGGTAGAGATCACCTCGCTGGCCAACATCGTGGGTTTAATCCCGATTATGTGGGCCACCGGTACCGGCGCCGATGTCACTCAGCGCGTAGCAGCGCCAGCGATGGGTGGAATGGTGACGGTGTTGATATTAAGCTTGTTGGTGTTTCCGGTCATTTACAGTCTGGTGTTGCAGTTTCAGGAAAAGCGTAAATTAAAGCCGAGACTGTCAACCCACGAGCTAAGGTAACTCTCAAAAAATAACCCCCATTCTGCGAGGCAGACACAAGCCTATCGTTCCCACGCTCCGGCGTGGGAACGATATATTGGGGAGTATTTATTGCGAGTTACCTTAGAGTCATACTTACATTAGCGTAGCGCGTGGGAATGAATAGGTATCAAAAAACAAGCCAGCCTAAACAAATGTCTAATAAATTCAGGTGGGCGCTTGGGTGACATCTCAAGGTTTTTATTCACTGGTGGTTTTATTTATATTGTAGGCCAGTAATGTGTTATTTACACATTTGAATGGTGCGGTTATTAGGTCAGCTGGTATTCTATAGCGCGGAAATGTCAATTACTAAATCAAGAGAGTTAAATCATGTCGTTTTTTGAGTCAATTACCAAGAAATCCAAGTTAAAAGCTGCTATCAAGAAAACAACGGAAGCACGTAGCAGTGAAGGCGGTAAGTCCGATCAGTTATTTAGAATGGTCTATCAGGATTATGCCGAAGTCGTCGCTAACGAGCCGGTGGTTGCCGAGGCTTTATATAACTGGGGATTCGCTTTGCTGCACCAGGCGAGAAATAAATCGGGCGAGCAGGCGACTAAGCTTTATCAGGATGCTGTCGCTAAATTTTCTTTTTGCCTGACTATCGAGCCTGCTTATCTTGGTGCGGCTATCGATGGCGGCGTGGCTTATATGGAATTGGCTCGGGTTCAGGCGGTTGGTTCCAATGACAGTTTGTATGGACGCGCCAAGAACTATTTTGAAAAGGCCAATGCGATTCAGGCCGGTTCGGCTTCTTATAATCTGGCGTGCATCTATGGTTTGCGCGGCGAGAAAGAGGCGTGTTTAACGGCGCTGGAAATCGCTAAAGGGAAGGGCAGTCTGCCTGCCACGGCCGATATTCTTGGTGACCCCGATCTGGGTACTGTTAAAAATCAGCACTGGTTTGTCGCCTTTATGGAGACTTTAGATCAAGAGCCGGAAGCGGTTGTTGAAATTGTCGAGGCTGTTGCTTCGAATGAAAAAGCCGAGGTTGCTGATGATGCGGCAACGGATGCGGATGAAGATGACGCTGTTGTCGCTGAGGAGCCGATAAACGAAAAAGCCCAAGTTGAAGATGATGTTGCTGCTGTCGCCGAATTCGAAGCGATTGTTGAACATAAAGCGGAAGTCGATGAAGCGGGTACTGCCAACGAAAAAACTGAAGTTACGGTTGAAGCGGAAAGCAGCAAGGTAGACATTATGGGCTAAGCGGAAAACACGCCGCTAATAAGGTCTGCATTTTGGCTAAACCCAGTTTTCGAGTTAATTCAATATTGTGTTGCGGGATGCTTTCAGGATCAGGATGGCTAGCTACGACCTGTTCTATGCTGGTTTCCCTCAGCAGATGCAGCATGGGGTAGGGCGCGCGGTTGGTGTAATTGGCTGCATCGTCCGGGTCGCTGCCTTGAAAGCAGTAGTCGGGATGAAAACTTGCCAACTGGTAAATGCCTTCATAGTCTTGTTCAATCAATAGCGATTCGGCTATTTCAACAAAATCCAGGTAGTCGTCGAATGCGGCAAACGCATCGGCATAAATCAATAGCGTGGTCTCAATGTCGGGATCAGTATCCAGTCGATCGCATTCAAGCATCAGATGTAACAGGCATTGTTCAATTTCGGTGTCGTGATTGACACTAAAATAAATGCTGCCCCGCTCCAGTTCGCGCTTTGCGAACGGGCAGATGCCGAGCTCGATGATCACGGATTTCAGCCAGGCTTGTGTTGTAGCTTTAATGTCTTGGTCTGGAAGGGTTTTATGGGTCATGGTGGCTTGTCACTTAAAGCAAAAAAGCCCCGTTACATTGGGGCTTTGGGGTGATAAAAGTTATATCATTTATTTATGACTGGTGCCGGCTGCGATTCTTTGCTCTCTTGCTTCGCCGGCCTTCTCAATTTTTGAAAAAACCCGCAGTATGTCGGTGGAAGATAGGATGCCAACCAGTTTGTTGTCTTTATCGACGACAGGTAATGCGCCGATTTTATGTTCGGCCATCAGCGCTGCCGCTTCCGATGCGTAGGTGTCACGGCTAACGGTGATGACTCCCCGGTGCATGATATGTTGCACTTTTTTGGGAATTACATGCATCTCTGTAGTGCCTGTGCCGGTTGTTGTTTCTATTGCATTGGAGTTGCTTTTGGGTCCCAGTGCTTTGTACAGATCCCGGTCGGATACTATGCCAATGACTTTGCCTTTTTCGACGACGGGTAAGTGGCGAATTCTTTCGTAATGAATTAAGAAAAAGACACGATCAATCAAATCGTGTGGCTCGACTGTAAACACTTTTGAAGTCATTAAATCTTCAACGCGCATTATTTATTCTCCTGAATGTAAAAAACGGGTTAAGAATAGGGAAATAACCCTATTTTTACAAGAGATAAAATTTGATGTGTTATAAAATAATCAACTACACCCCCTGCACGGGTGTTATTTAGAGTCTAAATCTGTCTTAGCGACACAATGGAGTTAGTTATGCACATTATCCTGTTAGGGAGTCCGGGTTCCGGAAAAGGAACTCAAGCTCAGTTTATTACTGAAAAGTACGCTATTCCGCAAATTTCAACAGGTGATATGTTGCGAGCCGCAGTGCGAGAAGGAACCCCCCTGGGCATTGAAGCAAAAAAAGTGATGGATGCCGGTGGCCTGGTTTCCGATGATATTATTTTAGGGCTCATCAAAGAACGTATTGCCCAAGTCGATTGCGCTAACGGCTTTTTGCTGGACGGCTTTCCTCGTACCATCGTTCAGGCTGAAGGTCTGGACGCTTTGGGCGTCAGCATCGATACGGTTATTGAAATCGTGGTGGCGGATGAGGACATTGTAAAACGCATGGCCGGTAGAAGAATGCATTTACAATCCGGGCGCACTTATCATATTGAGTTTAATCCGCCTAAAATTGAAGGGCTTGATGATGTGACCGGCGAGCCTTTGATTCAGCGCGATGATGATAAAGAAGAAACCGTGCGCAAACGACTCAGTGTTTATCATGAGCTGACCAAACCCTTGGTCGGCTATTATTCGGCACCGGGGCAGCGGGTCAAGTTCAGTTCGATAGACGGTGTCGGCAGTGTCGATGAGATCACTCAAAAAGTTTTTGCTGTACTGGGCTGATGGTTTTATCGATCCCTCTCCCAAAGATGTTTAAATTTCAGACATAAGGTTTTTAAAGTTAATGACAAAGAAAGTTGCAGGTTTATATATAGGCCATGGTGTTATGGTGCGTATATCTGGTTCAGATGCATGGAAGGAGGGTTAAGATGAGCAAGTTATATAATGTTGCGGTGGTTGGCGCTACCGGTGCGGTAGGCGAAGCTATGTTGTCTATTTTGGAAGAACGGAATTTTCCTGTCGGTGAGGTTTATGCGCTGGCCAGCAGCAATTCGGTGGGTAAAAGAATCCCTTTTAAAGGCGGATCTTTAGCCGTGCAGGATTTGGCGACTTTTGATTTTTCAAAGGTGCAAATCGGCTTGTTTTCACCGGGCGCATCGGTTTCGGCAGAATATGCGCCCAAGGCCGTAGCAGCTGGCTGTATTGTTATTGATAATACCTCGCAGTTTCGCTATGACGACGATATTCCGCTGGTGGTGCCGGAGGTCAATCCCGAAAGGATCGCCGATTATAAAAATCGAGGCATTATCGCCAATCCGAATTGCTCGACTATTCAGATGTTGGTGGCGTTAAAGCCTATCTACGATGCGGTGGGGATTACACGAATCAATGTCTGTACCTATCAGGCGGTTTCCGGTACCGGTAGGGAAGCGATAGAAGAACTGGTCAAGCAAACGACCAGTCTGCTTAATATGCAAGCCATTATCACCAACGTCTATCCTAAACAGATTGCGTTTAACGTGTTGCCGCAGATTGATGTGTTCATGGACAACGGTTATACCAAAGAAGAAATGAAGATGGTGTGGGAAACCCAAAAAATTCTGGGCGATGACCGTATTTTGGTTAATGCAACCGCAGTGCGGGTGCCGGTGTTTTACGGACATTCCGAGGCCGTGCATATTGAAACCCGTCAGAAAATCGATGCCGCTACGGTAAGGGCTTTGCTGGAAAAAGCCCCCGGTGTGACGGTGATGGATGAACGTAAAGACGGCGGTTACCCAACGGCGGTGACTGAGTCGTCAGGCAATGATGATGTGTTTGTAGGGCGTATTCGGGAAGATATTTCGCATCCTCAAGGAATCGATTTGTGGGTGGTGGGCGATAATGTTCGAAAAGGCGCTGCATTAAACAGTGTGCAAATAGCTGAAGTGCTGGTAAAAAATTACATCTAGGCTAAGCTTGTCTACATATTTGACTGGACGCGGTAAAAGACTGTGGTAACTATTGTGAAGAAGAGCGATGTGCGTTTGTTAACTAAAACGTTAGCGGTTGTATCGTTACTGGCGCCTGCTAGTGGGTATGCGCTAGGGATAGGCGAGATTAAGCTACATTCGGCTCTTAATCAAAATTTGGATGCTGAGATTGCATTAACATTGTCAGGCGAGAACGTCGCCGACATTAAGGTTAATTTGGCTTCGCCTGAGAAATTTGCTGAGGCGGGAGTGTCATGGAACTATTTCCTCTTGAAAATTAAATTTGAAACCATTACCGGTGCTAATAACTCGGCGGTTATTAAGTTGACTTCGAAGGAGGTATTAAAGGAACCTTTTTTAGATTTTTTGCTTGAAGTAAGTTGGCCTAAAGGTAATTTGTACCGTGAATTTACGGTATTGGTGGATCCCCCGTCAGTTTATAGTCAAGCAACCATCCCTGTTTCAACCAGCGCTGAAAGCTATGCGCAGCCGCCGGGCACTACGACTGCCAGGGATGGCGGAAGTGTCGCAATCGGTACGACTGCACGGATGCAGGAGGTAGAGCAACGCAGGGAGCAGTTGCCGAGGGAACCGATGCGACCGCCGCAACGTCAAACGCATATAAATGGACAAAGTGGTGACGGCGAATCCCTCGGCCACACTCAGGATAGGTATGGCCCTACACTTGGAAACGATACGCTTTGGAGTGTGGCCGAACGTGCAAGAGGACAGAGTGACGTTTCTGTAGTACAAATGATGATGGCGATTTATAAAGCCAATCCTCATGCTTTCTATAAGGAGAATATCAATGCCTTAACGGCTGGAAAAATACTGAATATTCCTGAAACAGAGGTGGTTTTAAATGTACCACGGAATGAGGCAATAGCGGAATTCAACCGGCATACCCAAGCGTGGAAAAATCATGTTGTTCCCGCAAAAGAACAGCCAACTCTGAGTAAAGACGAAGGGGCTACTGATAATCAATTGACTTTGGCTGCTCCGACTAAAGCGGCAGGCGCTGATCATGCTGTTGTCGCTTCGGTGAATGAGCAGATAAGCACTGAAAAGAAAACAGCCGATGTGTCGGCTGGCGTTAAGGGTAAAGCCGGAAATACTGCAAGCGAAGCCGTGCCAACGACTGCCAGGGATGGTGGAAGTGTCGCAATCGGTACGGAACCGATGCGACAAAATGATGCGGTACGCAGCAAGATAGCGGATCTGGAAAAACAATTGGCAATGATGCAGGAGTTGATCGCCCTAAAGGATCAACAGCTTGCAGCGTTACAGAACCAGGCTCCGGTAACTCCTGTTGTTCAAGATCAGGCAATGCCAAGTGAGGTTGCGGCAGCTAAACTTGCGGATCAAACAGCACCCACTCCTCCTATTCAACAAGCGGCGGCTTCTCAACCGGTTGAGCCAGTGGCGCACCCGGAAGCTGATGGATTGCCTGAGCTGTACTCTTTGGGTGCTGGCACTGGAGCGATAGTTTTAACGCTGCTTGGCTGGCTTTGGTGGCGGAAACGCAAGGTTGATCAGGAAACGAATACAGAAAGCATGTTTGCCTCTTCCAACTTGATTAATGCACCAGAAGCTGAGGAAATTATTTCCGTTCCTGTTGTCGATGATGGTGCGGTTCATGATGCGGTGACAGTCGGTGAACGTTCTTTTTTAAGTGGATTTACACCGAGTTATTTTGACTCATTCGATACCGATCAGGGGGAAATCGATCCGATATCTGAGGCTGACGTGTATCTCGCTTATGGGCGTTATCAGCAGGCTGAAGAATTAATACGGCAGGCGATTAAAGATCAGCCGAACCGTGATGAGTGTAAATTGAAGTTGTTGGAGGTTTTTTACGCTAACGAAAACAAAACGGCATTTGAAGCTTACGCCAATGAATTGGCAGAAGCAGGCAAACGCAATGAGGCCGGATTTTGGGAACAAGCGGCCGAAATGGGGCGTGAAATTTGTCCGGATTCGCGATTGTTTTCTTCTGGAAATGATGTGTTCGCAGTGGCTGATGATGTCATTGATAAAAATAGTAATGGCAACAGAGGATCTCTACTGATTAATACTCCGTCCGTCGGTCGCATCGGTTCCCTACCGATTGCGACACTTCCGCCATCCCTGGCAGTCGAAAGTGTTGTCGGAGATAATGGGTTCACTAAACAAAATTCAAATACTAGTGAGGCATTTTTCGATGTGTCAGCCGGTGCGCATGATGTTAGTGAATCGGTCGAGTCGAAGGCCGGTGTACTGGCTAAGGATGAAGCGAAAGATAATGCTTTTGTGGATGAACAGCGAAATAACCAAGCCATTGATTTTGATTTAAGTTCATTCTCAATGGACGCGGATGAAGCAGATAAGGATTTTGTTGTTTCTAATAGTTTGCTGGATACAGCCTTAGAGGCTCACATAGACAACAAAAACCAGGAATTTGAGTCGTATGAATTCGATTTCAGTTCCGATAATATTGAAACAAAAGAAATCGACGGACTTGATTTTGGCGCTTTAGAAAAGACCAATAAGGATCGTCAGTATATTGATTTTTCAGCAGATAAGTCATTAGATTTTAATGATGATTTAAGTGGGGATTTTGACTTTAATTTTGATTTGGATGTGCCTGCTGCAACAAGAGGTCAGGATGCCCATCAATATGATACGTTTGGTGTTTCCGATATCACCGATATGGACGAGTTGGAAACTAAACTGGATCTGGCGAAAGCCTATGTCGATATGGGCGATGCCGTTGCGGCACAAGATCTTGCTAAAGAAGTGCTTGAGCAAGGTACGGTTGAGCAAAAAAAGATAGCCCAAGCGTTGCTTGACGAGTTGGACTAAAGCAGGATTTGTGGCTCTTCCCGACTTCGTGGGGTGCTTGCTATATATAGTGTTGTGGAAAATACACGTTGACATGGATAATTTACATAAAATCAATAGCTAATCACGCATTCAGCGGGGTGCTGATTCTTAACAATGTTTCTTATGCGCAAGCTTGAGCGCCATACTGGTCAACTTCCCCCAAAAACTGTTGCCATCTTCCCTTTGATTGAATTAAAGCACGTAAAGACAAAATAACATTAGCCCCTTTATTTTTCCAACGCATACCTGAGCCACAAAGACGTTGTTTAACCAAGGTCTTGCAAGCGGCCTCTGTCACACCGGAACCAAGCGGTAAATTTTTTTCTAGGTGTGTCGCATAATCCATCCTATGCCGGTGGTTAATAAAATAGGAGAGTGCTGCCTGCAAGTTCTCTCTTATCGTTTTTGTCAGACTGTTTTTTTTGGATAATTTCTCCATTTCACTGATGAGTTCTTCAACGGCTTTAGACTCCCGTTTAAGTTGTGTGCAACGCTCATGCAACCAAATCTCTCGCTTAGGTTAAGTTGTTTTCCCCGGATAAGCGGCGTAGGCAACGTTGGCCAGATATTCTGTGACATGAAAAAAGTCTAACAGTTGGCGATGGGTATGCTGCTCTAAAAATGTCCAATTATTTTTCGCACCATCGGCAATGCCTAAATAGAGCGCATCGGGATAGTGTTTTTTGACCGTGCTGATTTCTTGTTCAAAACGCTGAAAAAAAGTCCCTTTGCCATATTCAGGGGCTTCGCCAATATAGATCGTATGTTGCCGTTGGTCTGTCACATCGTAAAGTGAGATATTGCCAACCATCGCTTCCCTATAGCCATCTTCGCGCATCAACACATAGGCGCAATACTGCCGACACAATCACTGACATCTTGCAAATACGAATGGGCTATTTTTCGATGATGATTTTCCTCTAAATCTTGGCAGACCGCCGGGGCATTCATGTTGGCATACTTGTGGGAGATTTGTTGGGCGAATTTAGGTGTAGCTCCCCTGATAATCCGGGCATTGCCTTCTAAGGGACAATGAATTTGGCCGCCTTTTGATGTTTGATAAACATACCGCTGTATCTGCACACTACCGTAAGGAGTCTGGTAAGTTTTGTTATCTTTTGCTCGAGCCGTCATTTTGGTGTCGCCCCATTTTATCGGACTTCCATCGGAATCAAATTTTTGCAAGGCTTCTGCTGTGGCCAAGCATCCCATTTCATTACAGCCATCCAGAATAGTATTTTCCATCTCCAGCAAGCTACCGGTCAGCTTTACGGTCACCTGGAAAGTTAGCTCATTGCCGTTGCGTGCTACAATTTCAGCCATTGGATTTACCTGCTTTTAATTTTGAAATAGACGTTTTACCTTAATTTTGACATTATATAAAATCAGAACCCGTTATTAATCATAGCTAACCATTTGCAAATAAAACTGAATATTAAGTTCAGTCACCAGTAAAAAGCAAGCACACTACCTTCACCCCGCGTAAGCTTAATCTGGTATTAGTCATCGCGCTGGGTTGTGGTCTACCACTTGCCACCCTATCGCAAATCGCACATGCCGCAGATAGCCTCACTGGCCTGGGCGACCTCGCCGGCGGGAGCTTTAACAGCCTAGCCTTTGGCGTCTCCACAGATGGCGCGGCGGTGGCTCCCTAAGTCACAATAGTTATCGTCTCGAATTTTCAGAAAAAATGAAATTTGAGATGAAAAATGAAATCTAAAACAACCTATTCAGCCGAGTACAAAGAGCAGGCGCTGGTAAAAGCTTATAATCGTGGTGACCGGACAATTCAAGAAATTGCCGACGAATTGAACATTAACCTATTCACCTTAAAAAACTGGATGAAACCCACTACACCCAACACTGAAA
>JBCKWP010000065.1:0-9580 GCA_038922455.1 Methylobacter sp.
GCGATGGTTTCATCAAAACTGACAGCTTCATTATGAGTTACTTTTTCAATAAACGCTGCGAGTGACATGTCTTTAGGTTCAAGGCGAAAGGGTTAATGAAGTAATCCAGAGATGCTTTTAAATTCAGGGTGGGTGGAATCTTTGACCCATTCGAACAATACCGATTCATAATTGGTAATGGTCGCGCCTTGTTGTTGCATCCGCTGCAAGGCATAGAACTTATGTTCCGCCTTGCGTGAACAGACAGCGTCTTCGACGACATGCACCTGATAGCCTAAATGGATCAATTCCAACGCAGTCTGCAATACGCAAACATGCGCTTCCTGGCCAACCAGGATGATTTGCTTGCGGTCGGCGTTGGCTACGGTGTCGGCAAAGCCTTCAGCCGCGCAGCAGGAAAAACCGGTCTTGTCGAAAATCAGGGTGTCTTCCGACAGTAGATCGGTAATGGCTGTATCGGTAGAACCTAAGCCGGTGGGGTATTGCTCGGTTAACAACACCGGGATGTTTAATAGCCCTGCGGCTTTTACCAGGCTGCCGACGTTGGTCGTCATCAGCTCGGAGTCACGTTCAGGCATGGCTGCCGATAGTTTTGACTGTAAATCGACGACGATCAATAGGCTGTTTTCTACAGTCAGGAGATTAGGGTGTGTGGACATTTTAGTTTTTGAAAGTAAAGGTTCAAGGAAAGAAGGCTAAGGGCAAAAGGCTAAGGACTAATGGCTAAAAACGCATCCATGCGCCTTTAGTCTTTTGCCTGCTTTTTTATCCCTTCTTCATAATACGGGCTTTTTCGCGCTGCCAGTCGCGGTCTTTTGAGGTGGCGCGCTTGTCGTGCAATTGTTTGCCTTTTGCCAGACCGATTTCCAGCTTGGCTCTGCCGTTTTTCCAGTACATCGACAGTGGAATCAACGTATAGCCTTTGCGTTCGACCGAACCGATTAGACGGTTAAGTTCGTGCCGGTGCAGCAGCAGTTTTTTGGCGCGAATAGAATCGGGATTAACATGGGTCGATGCCGATAACAGCGGCGAAATATGCGCGCCCGACAACCAAGCTTCACCGCGCCTTATCACTACATAACTCTCTTTGAGCTGGATACGTCCGTCCCTTAGGCTTTTAACTTCCCAGCCTTCCAACACAATCCCCGCTTCAAACCGATCCTCAATGGAATACTCATGAGTAGCCTGGCGATTAACGGCAATGTTGGCGTTTTGCTGCTTGGTAGTTTTCTTGGGCTTTTTATCGGCCATAAGTGCGGGTTAAGTTTTTTAAACTGACGGAAAGGAATAATTTTGCTATTTTACTCGATATTACTAACTGATGTTATGCAATAACCGGAAAAGTTCACCGCGAACGACATTTATGCTCGACTTTGTGTTTGGCATAGTGATTTTATAATTATTGAGTTTTTACAGGCACAAAAATGACGGATACAAAAAAATCAATTCATGGCCAATGGTCGTCACGCTTCGCATTTATCCTGGCTGCGACAGGTTCAGCAGTCGGCCTGGGTAATATTTGGAAGTTTCCTTATATTGCCGGAGAAAACGGCGGCGGGGCCTTCGTCATCGTCTATTTACTGTGCGTGTTGCTGATCGGCATCCCCATTATGATAGCGGAAACCCTGCTCGGGCGGCGCAGTAGGCAGAACCCTATCGACACCATGGTGACGCTGGCCGACGAAGCCGGTGCCGATAAAAACTGGCATTATTTAGGTTGGATGGGCGTTATTGCCGGGTTTTTAATCCTGTCTTATTACAGCGTCATCGCCGGTTGGGCTTCGGCTTACGCGTTAAAGGCCTTTATCGGTAGTTTTTTCGCTGCCGATGCCACAGCGATAAAAGGGCTCTTCGACGACTTGATCGCCAGCCCAGTGCAGATGGCTTTCTGGCACAGCCTGTTCATGCTGGCGACCATGCTGATTGTGGTGCGCGGCGTTAATAGCGGTCTAGAAAAAGCCGTGCGGTTTTTAATGCCCAGCCTGTTTGTGATGCTGATTTTACTGGTGGCTTACGCGATGACCACCGGCAGCTACGATCAAGGCATCAACTTTTTATTCACGCCCGATTTTAGCAAGCTGACCGGCAACGGCGTATTGACCGCCATGGGCCACGCGTTTTTCACCCTGAGTTTGGGCATGGGCGCAATTATGGTTTACGGTTCTTATTTGCCGAAAGATGTGTCGATAGCCAAGACCGTATTTTGGATTGCAGGCATCGATACGGTGGTTGCCTTATTGGCGGGTATCGCTATTTTTCCTATCGTTTTTGCCAGCGGCCTGGAACCTGCTGCAGGGCCGGGATTGATCTTTCAAACCTTACCGATCGCTTTCGGCAACATGACCGGCGGCTGGTTGTTCGGCATATTGTTTTTCGTAATGCTGGTGTTCGCGGCGCTGTCCTCGTCCATTTCGTTGATCGAACCGGCGGTTGCGTGGTTGGTTGAAAATAAAGACATGAGCAGGCAGCAAGCCTGTATCTGGTCGGGATCGATCACCTGGCTGCTGGGATTTGGCACTATTTTTTCATTCAATGTCTGGTCCGAGGTCAAGTTTTTCGACCGCACCCTTTTTCAATTGCTGGATTATTTGACCGCCAACTTGATGCTGCCTATCGGCGGCTTTTGCATCGCGGTGTTCGCCGGTTGGATCATGAAGCAGCAACACACCGAGCACGAGTTGGACATGCCTAACGCGCTCAGCTATCAAGTGTGGAAAGTTTTAATTTGCTATGTGGCCCCTACCGCCGTACTTCTGGTATTTCTGCATGTGGTCGGGGTTCTTTAAGCATGGCCGTCGTGCAAAAAAGTGCCTTGGTCAAGTTCTCGGCGCAGCAGATGTTCGATTTGGTTAACGACATCGAAGCCTATCCTAAGTTTTTGCCCTGGTGTAGCGGCAGTCGCATCATCAAACGCGATGACGACTTTGTTGAGGCCGAGTTAGTGATTTCCAAAGCCGGCTTTAACAAATCCTTTTCGACCCGAAACAAGATTGATAACGGCCGCAGCATGACCGTCTCCCTGTTGAGCGGCCCGTTTTCCTCAATGGAAGGAAAGTGGGAATTTATACCGCTACGCGCAGATGCCAGCAAAATTTCCCTGGATCTGGAATTCGAAATGTCCGGCAAGTTGGCAAGCCTGGCTTTCGGCGCAGTTTTTAACCAAATCTGCAACACCATGGTCAGCTCGTTTACTGCACGAGCTAAAGCAGTTTATGGTTAATGTTGAAGTGGCCTACGCCACGCCCGAACAACAGCTAATAGTTACACTGATCCTGCCGGAAGGCACGACCGTTGAAACTGCGATAAAAGCCTCCGGGTTGCTGGAGCGTTTCCCAGAGATTACCCATTCCGAGCTTAATACAGGGATTTTTGGCGTGACCTGTAAACTGGATCAGCCTGTGTGCGAAGGCGACAGGATAGAAATTTACCGGGCTTTGGTTCATGACCCGAAAGAGGCACGGCGGCAGCGGGCTTTGAAGAGTTTTTGAGATAAATCCCCCTCAAGCCTCCTTTTTCAAAGGGGGAGGTGAACCCTTACCATTCTTCAGTTGGAATGCAGGACTGGACGCTCCAGCGTCCCGTATCGCTACGCTGGAGCGTGAAATCTGCGGTTTTATTTAAACCGTATAGGTAGTTGATGCGGTTTTTCCGCCATGTCCGGTCCAATCGGTATGGAAAAACTGACCTCTAGGTTGGTCTACCCGCTCATAAGTATGTGCGCCGAAATAATCCCTTTGCGCTTGCAATAAATTAGCAGGTAATCTTTCACTCCGATAACCATCGTAATAAGCTAGCGCGGAAGAGAAAGCCGGGGTTGGAATACCCAGCTCGATACCTAATATTACGGCTTTGCGCCAGCCTTCATCGGCTTGCTTCATGGCATCGACAAAGAAATCGGCTAACAGCAGGTTTTCTAAATCGGGGTTGGCGTCATAGGCATGCTTGATGTCGTTTAAGAACTGGCTGCGAATAATACAGCCGCCGCGCCACATCAGGGCAATATCGCCATAATTGAGCGACAGGTTATATTCTTTGGACGCTTCGCGCATCAAACGAAAACCTTGGGCATAAGAAATAATTTTAGCCGCATACAAAGCATCGCCAATCGCATTAATCACCGCTTTCTTGTCGCCGGTAAATTTTTGCACTCGCTTTGGCAATAGGGACGCCGCCTTAACTCTTTCCTCTTTTTGGGCGGATAAGCAACGAGCAAATACCGATTCGCCAATCAGGGTTAAAGGAATACCCAAGTCCAACGCATTGATGCCGGTCCATTTACCGGTGCCCTTTTGTCCTGCCGTGTCGAGAATCTTTTCCAGCAACGGCTGGCCGTCTTCATCTTTGTAAGCCAAAATGCCGGCGGTAATTTCAATCAGATAAGAGCTTAATTGATCCTGATTCCACTCGGCAAATATCGCGTGCATTTCATCAGCGCTTAAGCCTAAGCCATCGGACATCAGCTGATACGCTTCGCAGATCAACTGCATGTCGCCATACTCAATACCATTATGTACCATTTTGACGTAGTGTCCTGCCCCATTATCGCCAACCCATTCGCAGCAAGGCTCGCCATTAACCTGCGCACTGATGGACTGAAAAATAGCTTTGATCGTAGGCCATGCGTCTTTATTGCCGCCAGGCATGATAGAAGGTCCGTGTCTTGCGCCTTCTTCACCGCCGGAAACGCCGGTGCCTATGTAAAGAATATTTTTTTCTTTTAAAGCCTGCGTACGACGATGGGTGTCAGTGAAAAGTGAATTGCCGCCGTCAACAATAATATCGCCGGTTGATAACAGCGGCACTAACTTGTCGATATACTGATCGATAACCTCGCCCGCTTTAACCATCAGCATGACGATGCGCGGCGACTCCAGGCTATCGATCAACTCTTCCAGCGAGTGGGTACCGATAACCTGCGTGTTTTTGGCGGGGCCGTCCAGAAACTCATCCACTACACGCGTAGTGCGGTTAAATACCGCCACTTTAAAGCCATGGTCGTTCATATTAAGAACCAGATTTTGTCCCATGACTGCCAAACCGATCAAACCAATATTTGCTTTCATAATTGCCTTTTGTAAGTTAAAAAAGAGGGGTAGATATTTAATCCATTCACCCCTTCAAAATCAATAGGGCCAGATTGAATTGATTGATGACAACAACTCACTTTTTAATGCTAAATCAATCCATTACGACCCTAATACCGTGTAAGCATTAGCCGACGAATAATACCATCAAGACGCTATTAACTAAAATCCAGCGCCGCTAAAACGTCCAACAAATATCGTTCAAATATAAGTGTTCAGTCCCCCTCTTTGAAAAAGAGGGGTTAGGGGAGATTTGTTCAAATAAATCCCCCTCAATCCCCCTTTTTCAAAGGGGGAGGTGAACGCTTACGTTCAAATTCGCCGACGGCGCCACCTCGTGCTACGTGCCCCTCGACGTGGTTCAAGAGAACCTTGGATGGCCTTATTCCAGACTAATCAAGTCAATGAATGGGCTTCCCATTTAAGCCGATGTTATCGCCAGGGATGGTGTGTATGCCGCCAGCCATTCGGCTACGCTCAGGAGAACCCTGCCGGGAGCAGGCGCGGCGTCGGTTTGTAAACGCATGTTACTAGATGCCGATTGCCAGGCGATCAGCTAGCGCACCCAGCGAGGGACACAGCTGCATCCAGCCGGGAGAACCGTCAGCGCTAATAAAGTGCTCGGTCACTAGCACTGTTTGCCCCAGCCAGTTTGACAGGTCTTCAACATTATCCATCAATGGATCCTGATGCGACTCGACTCGGTTTAACACCACACCGGCAAGGGTCAAGCCGCGAGCTTTAATGGCTTCCACGACCAGCAGTGTGTGATTGATGGTACCCAAGCGATCGCTTGCTACCAATAACACCGGCAAAGACAGCGCCTCGGCAAGATCGGCATTAAGGACATGGGTTGCCATGGGTGAATAAAAGCCGCCCGCACCTTCCACCAACAGAAAATCGCTATTCGCCACGTCTTCAAGACAGGCCAAGCGTAACTCATCCAACGTTAGTGATACTCCGGCTAATGCCGCCGCCCGTTCCGGGGAAAGCGCCGCTTCGAAGGTGTATGGGCAAATACGCTCCAACACTTCTTTGCTACCGGCCGCCGCTTGTAACTCCAGAGCATCGCTAGGCAGCAGTTGGTTTCCTTCCCTGAGACAGCCGGATTCGACCGGCTTGCGGGGGCGCACCACTACCTGCCGTTCCACCAGCAGTCTGGCTAAAGCGGCAGTGATTTGGGTCTTGCCAACCCCGGTGTCCGTTCCGGTTACAAACAACCCTACGGAATGCAGACCTTCCAGGTTTTTAAAACCTGGAAGGTCTAGCTCGCTGTGCTTCATTAGAAGTACCCCTCTTTCTTTTTAATTTCCATAGAACCCGCCTGATCGTGATCAATAAGCCGCCCTTGCCGCTCCGAGGTCGTAGCCAAAAGCATTTCCTGGATAATTTCCGGCAACTTAGTGGCGGTGGATTCAACGGCGCCCGTTAACGGATAACAACCCAAGGTACGAAAACGCACCATTTTCATTTCGACTTTCTCATCCGGGCCAATCGGCATACGCTCATCATCGACCATGATCAGGGTGCCCTCGCGCTCTACAACGGGGCGCTCCTTGGCAAAATAAAGCGGCACAATCGGTATCTTTTCAAGGTGGATATATTGCCAAACATCCAGCTCAGTCCAGTTGGAGAGCGGGAAAACACGGATGCTTTCGTCTTTATCGACTTTGCCGTTGTATATATTCCATAATTCGGGGCGCTGGTTTTTAGGATCCCAGCGATGGTTCTTGTCGCGAAACGAATAGACCCGCTCTTTAGCGCGGGATTTTTCCTCATCCCGCCGCGCACCACCAAAAGCCGCATCAAAACGATATTTATTGAGCGCCTGCTTAAGCGCTTCAGTCTTCATGATGTCGGTGTGTTTTTGGCTGCCGTAGGTAAACGGATTGACGCCCTTGCGCACGCCTTCCTCGTTAATATGGACAATCAAATTTAAATCCTGTTCGCGTGCCAGCCGGTCGCGGAATTCGATCATCTCCCGGAATTCCCAGGTGGGATCGATGTGCAGCAGCGGAAAAGGTAATTTTCCCGGGAAAAAAGCCTTCATTGCCAGATGCAGCATGACCGTGGAATCCTTGCCGATGGAATAGAACATCACCGGCTTCTCGAATTCCGCTACAACTTCACGGATAATGAAAATACTCTCGGCTTCAAGCTGTTTTAAATGGGTCAACTGAAAAGAAGTCACTGGGTTAATCTCCAATTTGGTGACACACAAGCGCGTTCATTTTTAGCGTGTGTTAGTGAAAAATTAAGGATTACAGTAATCGCAATATCGAGCGGAAGCGTATTCTCGCGTCCTCATTACCCGCTCTTGATGCTCGCAACGCACGCAGCGATGAATATCTGCCTTGGCTTCGCGGGTAGGTGCTCCACAGTCCTCACAGGGAAGTCCTTTTACCAGCTCGGCCACACAAAATCCCGGCGCCCCACAGACTGGACAGAGCGACATAAGGCGTTGCGCCAGATCCTCTGCTGCCAGCCGGATGTTGATCATACGCGTTGGATTGGCGAACGCTCGCATGTCGGTTTCGATGAAAACCAGTTGATTTTGCGATAAGTCTAATGCCCATGCGACGGCGTCCGATAGGCTAGTCCAGTCGGCTAAGCCTTTGCGGAATTCCGGGTGGTAAGCATCCTCCGGACGAACTATTAAGTGATGCTCTGGAAATCCAGCCGAGCTGGCGAAATCCTTGGCTTCTTCCCAATTCGCGACTAAGCGGTGAGCTAAATTGGTTTTGCCCGCCGAGCTTGCAACGACCTCTATGCCCAGTCGGTCATCTATCCAAATCAACAGTTCTAGGTTATAGGGCAGCATAAAGGAGTATGGGTCTGCACCAAAACTGCCTTCGCTGGCAATGCCAATGGCAAGCCCCGACAGCTCCATGCCGATGCGTGCTTTTTTTCGCGCTGCGTCTAGTTGGCTTCCCTCGCGTGCAATTTCACGGGTGAAGGTGCCCAGCAGGTCTGTATCGAACCCGTCCACTTTTTCCACGCGGCAACTCAGCAGATCTTTCAATACCGAAGCGATCACGCCTTCCTTGCCGTGTTGGGTCAGCAGCGCGACACGCTGTTCAATATAAATAGAAGTCATTTTCTCACTAGCGCTATTTTCAGCAGGAGTCGTATCGTTACCAGACATTGATTTACCTCACGGTCAAAAAAACTATGTAACTATTCGTTGTAGGAGCGGCTTCGCCTAAAAGCGCCTACTGTTGGTAGCCGCGATTATCGCGGCTAAAGCCGCTCCTACAAAACCAATCACAGCATGACCGATCTGAAAAACTACTATTACACTGAATAGTTACAAAAACTATTAGGATTTTCCAGAACGGCTGGCCCGCCGCATCCGGTCGTTAACGGCCTGCCAGGCTTCCGTTTCCGGCGCGGCTTCCGCCAGCAACACGTCCAGCCCCGCATTGTCAAATAAACGCAAAACCGCGAACAGTCTGCGCGCATAGTTCTCCGGCGCGGTCGGCATCGGAAACGGGATGATATTCGGCGTTGCTGTTAGCGCACACCGCTGTGGGTCGATCAGTAATACAGCGACTTTCAGGCTGGTTCTCGCCAGCTCTTCGGCGCGTTGCCGCAACTCTGCCGTCGGCCAGACTTCCAGCGGTGTTACCGGCGCGTAGTGGGAAGCCAGCATGCCCGGAGCGCGGATGGTATCTCCCACAGCTGGCGCGACGACTTCTTCCCCTAATACGTCTTGCAGCTCGTGCAGCATAATGGCGCCGGGACGTAACAGCACAGGCCGCGCACCGACCAGACTGATAATAGTGGACTCCACCCCGACCCGGCACGGGCCGCCGTCCAGAATCATGTCTACCCGTCCCTGTAATTCTTCGCGCACATGCCGCGCACGAGTCGGGCTGACCCGTCCGAAGCGGTTGGCGGATGGCGCCGCGATACCGCCGCCGAAAGCTTTCAGCAGGGCAAGCGCCACCGGATGTCCGGGTACGCGCAGCCCCACCGTGTCCTGACCGCCGGTCACTTCCAACGGTGCATTGCCGCGCCGCAAGATCAACGTCAAGGGGCCAGGCCAAAAGCGTTCCGCCAGCAGCCAGGCCGCTGGCGAAACATCCCGCGCCCAAAAATCCAGGGCATCGGGGCCTTCGATATGGACGATCAGCGGATGATCCGCCGGACGACCCTTGGCCGCAAAGATGCGCCGCACCGCCGCCGGGTCTGCGGCGTTGGCACCCAATCCGTACACGGTTTCCGTAGGAAAGGCCACCAGGCCACCGTCTTGCAGCAGTTGGGCGGCAGCTGCGATGATGTGGGGAGAAAGTTCTTGCATGGGTTTTACCTGATAAATTATTGATGTGCGTTAGGGAAGTCTAGTAGGTCGGGTTAGCGTAGCGTAACCCGACATAAGCGGCTTCAATGCGTCGGGTTACGCTACGCTAACCCGACCTACGGAACTGCTTGAAAAATACGAGCCTAGGGAGCAAGTTCAAGGCTCCGTTCATGGCGGATTGCTAGCGCGAATC
>JBCKWP010000066.1:0-9470 GCA_038922455.1 Methylobacter sp.
GAATACAAAGATTTTTATCATGAATTTATTAATCAAATACCTTTCGCTGTGTTGGTTCAGAAATAACCCCGCCGATTTAGTCCCCTCCAAATCGTTTATGTTGAAAACGGTGGCGTTCTACCTTATCTCGGGGATTATTGTTGAAAGCCTGATTTCCGATCCCGCTGATGGTACGTTGGAAGTTTTGCTGCGGACAATCATGGCCTTTTTATCGGTCGCCACTTTAACGCTGGCGGCCAAAAAATGGCAGTATTTTAATCAGCTGTTCACGGCGATTTTTGTTTGTGAAAGCTTTATTATGACGCTGGCCACGGTCACCGAAGCTTGGTATTTTTTGATGGTTATGAACAAGCAGGAATATGCCGAAGAAATATCCATCGGCATAGGCGTATTGTTGGTGGTGTGGTATTTGGCGATAGTCAGTTACATTCTACGGCAGTTTTTTAATTACAAAACCAGTCTCAACGTTATTTTAGCGTTTAGCTATTTTATTTTAACGTACGGCGTTCCGATGCTGTTTATGGATATATAGCGAAGCTCTGGATTCCGCAAGCTCCATCCAGGCTACTTGCTAATTCTCGTTGATATCGTCTTTGGGTTTTTTCGCGACCTTGATCGCCAATTGCAGTTCCAGACGTTGTTTTTCAAGTTCCAGTAATTCTATGTCCCGGCGCAGGTAAACATCGGCTTCCTTTCTTTTGATATAACTTTCTTTTTGCATGTCTAGGCGTTGTCGTTCATGGCTTTTCTGGTTTTCGAGTTCGGCATCCAACTCCAGCTGTTTTTGGCGTTGCTCAAAGGCTATTTGTTGGGCGTGGGTTTTGTCCTTGGATTCCCGCCATCTGGCGCGCTGGTGTTCATCTTTGGCAATATCGGCTTCCAGCTCTTTGGCTTTTAGCTTGGCTTGGTGCGCCAAGGCTTCCATGTGGGTGGTTTGTTCGGCGATTCTCAGGCGGGCATCATGTTTTTGTTGCTCCTGAAGCTCCGCTTCCAGGGTTATTTCCTTTAAGCTATTGTCATGATTGACTTGTTCGGCATGGAGCCGTTTTTCGATTTCAAATCGTTCCAGCAGCTGCTTTTCTGTTTCTTCAAGTAAAAGCTTTTTATTTGCGGCGTTCTGGGCTTGCTGCAAGCGTTCCAGTTCGGCATCGCGATTTAATTGATCGAGCTGTTTTTGCTTGTGTTCCCGTTTCTGCTGTTCAATTTCCTGTTCCTGATGGAACAGTTCCTCCCTTTTCGCATCGTTAAACTCAAAACTTTTTTTAAGGACGCATAAATAAACACTTTCCTGGGCCAGTTGTACGTCGGGAAATTGTTCAAATGACGGTTTTAAGGTGCATAAGGTTTGCGATTGGATATTTTGCAATATCAGCATTTCACTAACCGCCAAGGAGATTTTCCTTTCAATGTTGGTTACGCCTCTTTGCACCCATGCGCCATCCGATAAACCGAGCAATTCTTTATCGATCAGGTTGATGATTAGGCCTTCATAGGCGGTTTTTATATGCTCATTAATGTCGGACAATATGTCCATGTTGTTGAGGGCGTATTTCAATGTAGCCTGGAACCGGATGTCCAGCATCGCATCAATCGTACAGAAACCGTCGTAAAGCGCGATTTGCCGGGTAACGTGCCAGTTTTCGACCGGTAACGGATAAACCTGGTGGTAAAAACGCTTAATAAAGCCTTCGGGGCGTAGAAATAATTTCCCGTAAGGGCCTATTTTGGTATAAACAAGCTGGCGGTCGGCGTCGAAAATGGGATCCCAGACCTCCGAGATAGCAATATCATCGCTGGCTAAGGTGCCTTCAATAAACCATTTATCGATTTCAGTTCTGGAACTATTCATCGGCATCTGCTTGTCTGGCAATGTTGGATTCGGCTTTTAATCGATTAATCTTATCGCCCATTTTCTCGGCAATCAATGGATAAAGATTAGGCGCGAATTCTACGGTTTTATCATCGATTTTTCTTAAGAAACCACGGCTTAATAGTAAGCCTACGGCAAACATTCTCGACCAGTCGTTGTAACGTTTTGCCCGTTCTATTTCGGACTTTTCGATAGTCATTTCAAGTTCGTCGTTTTTATTGATCCGAAACTCGGTAAATTGCCTTAGACATTCAAAAATCAGCTCCTCTTCATCGGCGGTCAAGGGGCCGGGGGCGGTAAACTCAAGGCGGTACGACAGCAACACGGTGAAAAAATCAACCATCGCCGCACAGGTAAAAGCGAATAGCGAAAACTCCGACCATATGGCAGCCGAGGGCTGAACATCGGCGATAAACTGTTTGTAAGTCATCAATAACGGCGATTCCGGTAAGGACTGGCCGATATTGCCGGATAACAGGTTGATCTTTAATTGCACATTCTGGAAATGCTCCAGCATCGTGTAATAGACGTTCTCAATATTCACCGCGACATCCAGGTCATTGATGCTGCTTTGTAGCTTTTGAATATCCTGGTCTAATTCGGAAAAATCTTGTTCGAATTTCACCTGCTGCTGTTTTTTCTCCAGGTAAATCTGGTTGTAATGTTTCCAGAATGGCCCTTCACCGACTTGATGCTTGTAGCCTTCAATAATTTGCGCATGGGTGCCAAAATACGCCTGAGATACATCGAGCGAGGCTTTTTCCATATCGGTATGCTGTTGTTTTAAAACATCAGCTTTAATGATCAAGACGCGGTCTACATAGGTTTTTACATCGGATCTGATTTTATTTAAACGATTGATGTGCAGGGTGTCTTGCTGGGAAATCTCATAAAACTTGAAATAAGAGAAGGAAACCGAAGCGGTCAGCGCAATTAACAGGGAGCAAACCACGGAAAAATAGCGCATCCGGTTGGCTTGCCAGTGAATCCCGGCAATTTCCAGCGAACAGATAACGATAATGGATTGGATGGCGATGGTAATGACCAGTGCAATCCACGGGGTGATGAAATGAGACAGGCCGTAGTAGGTAGTAAAGCCTGAAGCGACGCTCAGCATCAATACGATGGGGATTGTCCATATCCTTAATAAGCCGACAAATAAGGTTTGGATGCCGTTAATGAAATAGCCTACGCCTGAAGACCTTATTCTTGTTTTTGATAGCTCTGTCATTTTAAAGTAATGGTTTTCGTAACTATTCAGCCACAGATTAACACCGATTAAACAGATTGTCAGTGCTGTTTATTGTAAATAAGCCGCTTAAAAGTTGGCTCATTCCCAAAATTCATGAGCAATCCCAGCTCAATAGAAGTCGCTTTCAAATAATTGAGTAGTTGTGCTTCATGGTCAGATTCAAGGCATCGAACCGCTTTAAGTTCCAACAGTACTTTTCCTTCGACAAGCCTATCTGCCCTGAAATTACCGATGAGGGTTCCTCGAAAGTAAACAGTAATGTCTTTTTGCGTTTCTACCTGCAATCCTTGTTGTTGTAAAACTAAGGTCATTGCATTTTCATAGACCGATTCAAGGAAACCCCCACCTAACTCATTGTAAACCTCATAGAAACTCTTAATAAGAAGATGGGTAAGTTCTTTATACTTCAGTTTATCAGCGTTCATCTGTGTCAATCTGTGGCTGAATAGTTACTGGTTTTCAAGCTTATTGTGTAGGGTTGATGGACTCATTGCGATATTTTGCAATTACTCAACGCGTTCTATTTTTGGTCCCTTCAGTTTGACTTTAATAGATGATCTTTTGATCTTTCAATGTGTTGTAGATGTCATCAATAGACTGCACATCACTATCAAAACTTATATCCGCCAACACACTGCTGTAATTGACGCATAAACAAATCAATCCGGCGTTCTTGACGGCGTCTATTAGCGAGGCGTTTGGAGTCTCCAAAACGGTGCTGGCATGGCCGTTATCGAATAACTTGCGCTCCAGTTGATAGGCGATTTCTTTGCCGGTTGAACCGGTCAGCGCGATTGCGGTAGCCGTTTGGCTAAAACGTGCGGCGCGTTCTTCGGCGCTGACCGGATGCAGGTTTTCCTCATCGGTGCCGCCGGTAATCATGCCCGCGCCAACCGTGCCGTTGGTCAGTCGGTCTATGATGATGAATGCGCCGGTGCCTTTATGGCTAAGGTAAGGGTCGAAAACCACCGGCGCGTTGACTGAAACCGTGCAGGAACCGATTTCATTCAGCTGCAACTCGGTTGCATCATGGTGTTCTAGGGTGTTGACATCGATTCGGTGGTGAATCATCGTGATAGACCCGGATACACTCCGTGTCGCCAACTTGATAATGTACTGCCGACCCGGCGCCAGCGCATTTTCAGCCATCCAGACGATAGTGGCTTTGAATTTGTCCGAGACGGTTGGCGGTGTTTTTTCGTTGCCGATCAGCATATCGCCACGGCTAATGTCGATCTCGTCTTCTAGCGTCAAGGTGACGGACATCGGAGGGAAAGCTTGTTCCAGTTCGCCGTCATAGGTCACGATGGACTTGATAGTGCTGCTTTTGCCGGAGGGCAGGGCAGTGATTTTATCGCCTTTTTTGAAAATACCGGAAGCGACCGTGCCGCAAAAACCACGAAAATCGAGGTTGGGGCGGTTGACGAACTGAACCGGGAAACGGGCATCGTCAAAATTGCGGTCGTTGGCGATTTCGATGCTGTTCAGCGCTTCCATTAACGGCATCCCGGTAAACCAGGGCATGTGTTCGCTGGGGTTGACCACGTTGTCGCCGTCCAGCGCCGACATCGGGATAAAGGTGATGTCTTGGAAAGCCAGCGACTGGGTAAAGTCCAGGTAATCCTGTCTAATTTGATTGAAAGTAGCTTCGCTGTAACCGACTAGATCCATTTTATTGACGGCGACGATGATGTGGTGGATGCCCAGCAACGAAACGATAAAGCTGTGCCGTTTGGTCTGGGTTTGCACGCCGTAACGGGCGTCGATCAGGATAATCGCCAAATCGCAGGTTGAAGCGCCGGTCGCCATGTTGCGGGTGTATTGCTCGTGTCCCGGCGTGTCGGCAATAATAAATTTGCGTGTGGCGGTGGAAAAGTAGCGGTAGGCCACGTCGATGGTGATGCCCTGTTCGCGTTCGGCTTGCAGGCCGTCAACCAGCAACGCCAAGTCAATCTTGCCTGCGCCGGTGGTGCCTGATTTGACGCTGTCAGCCAGGACTGCGGCCAGTTGGTCTTCGTAGATCATTTTGGAATCGTGCAGCAGGCGGCCGATCAGTGTACTTTTGCCGTCATCGACATTGCCGCAGGTTAAAAAGCGCAATAATTCCTTGCGTTCATGTTGTGCCAGATATGCGTCTATATCGGTACTGATTAAATCGGATTGGTGGGACATGGGGGCTCCAAAAATAAAAAATTAAATACGTTAGGCGAAAGGCTCAGGGCAAAAGGCGAGAGTTAGGGTGACCGCGATTTAATTAGGGCGGACAGCATCTTTGAAATATGTTCTGCTTCGTTTTTCCATGAGATGCCTGTTTCTTTTGAAATGTAGCCAATTTCGATGCCTATGTAAATTTGGGTGCGTAATTCACCGGAGGAGCCTTTTGCGTAATAAAAAAATTTGTTGGAATTTTTATCACTGCCCCGTTCAAATCTTCCGCTACGTTACTGGGTATAGATAAGCTAGAGCGGGTTATCTGATCTTTAAAGCCAAAATCTTTACAAGTAGCTAAGCCTTTGTATATCTCGACACAGAGCCGTGACGAACGCCGCCAAACATCCAAGTTTTCAAATCGCGACATCTTTAGCTCTTAGCATTTCGTCTTTCGCCTGCTCTTAAAAATACCCCTCGCGCTTTTTCTGTTCCATAGAACCCGACTGGTCGTGGTCTATCAAGCGTCCCTGCCGTTCGGAGGTTGTGGTCAACAGCATTTCCTGGATGATTTCCGGTAGCGTGGTGGCGGTTGATTCAACCGCGCCGGTTAGCGGATAGCAGCCTAAGGTACGAAAACGCACCATTTTCATTTCGACTTTTTCATCAGCGCCGATCGGCATACGATCATCGTCAACCATGATCAACATGCCGTCGCGGTTAACGACAGGGCGTTCCTTGGCAAAATACAGCGGCACAATCGGGATGTTTTCCAAATGGATGTATTGCCAGATGTCCAGTTCTGTCCAGTTGGACAGCGGGAACACCCGGATGCTTTCGCCTTTGTCTATTTTGCCGTTGTAGATGTTCCATAATTCGGGGCGTTGGTTTTTGGGATCCCAGCGATGGTTCTTGTCGCGGAACGAATAAACCCGTTCCTTGGCTCGCGATTTTTCCTCGTCACGCCGCGCACCGCCAAAAGCCGCATCGAACTGGTATTTATTCAACGCCTGCTTTAGGCCATCCGTCTTCATCACTTCCGTATGTTTTTTACTGCCGTGGGTAAAAGGCCCGATGCCCTGATCTACGCCGTCTTGGTTGATATGAACCAGCAACTCAAGACCCAGTCGCTTGACCATCTGGTCGCGAAACTCAATCATTTCCTTGAACTTCCAGGTGGTATCGATATGCATCAACGGGAACGGCGGCTTGCCGGGATAAAAGGCTTTCATGGTCAAATGCAGCATGACAGCAGAGTCTTTGCCGACCGAATACAACATCACCGGACGTTCAAATTCGGCTGCGACTTCACGGATAATATGAATGCTCTCAGCTTCCAGCTGTTTAAGGTGGGTCAGTTTATAATCAGTCATTAAAAGTCCGTCAGGTTTAAAGGTCGCGCGTGTTTATTGAATGCGCTCAAAAGAAGCTTGTTATTTTAATTTGAACGGGCTTTTAATGCCAGATTTGCTTGGAGTACATATTGAAATCTAAAAAAACAATATCGCCAGGGACGGTGTGTATGCCGCAAACCTGCCGGGAGCAGGTGCGGCCTTGGCATAGTCAATCACCAGAAGCCCTGACGACGAGCTTGCAGGTTGATATTAAACGTGGTTTGAGCGCACGCGATGCCCAACGCCGTCTTGAACAATACGGCGCAAATTGCCTGACCCCACGGCGCGGCAAAAGCCCGCTGCGCTTGCTGCTTGAGCAATTTCATCAACCGCTGATTTACATCCTGCTGGTTGCCAGTGCCGTCACGGCGTTTTTGCAGGAATGGGTGGATAGCAGTGTGATTTTTGGCGTGGTGCTGATCAACGCTATCATTGGCTTTATCCAGGAGGCCAACGCACTGAAAGCCATCGATGCGCTAAGCCGCGTCTTGAGCGTCAGCTCCACGGTGCTGCGCGACGGTCAACGCCGCAGCCTTTCAGCCAATGAGCTGACACCGGGCGATGTGGTGTTTCTGCAATCCGGCGACAAAGTGCCCGCCGACTTACGTTTATTACAAATCCGCGAACTGCAAATCGACGAATCGGCACTCACCGGCGAATCAGTGCCGGTGGAAAAGCGTCTTGCTATGCTGGATGCGGCCACGGTATTGGCGGATCGCAGTAACATGGCCTATTCCTCAACGCTGGTGACTTATGGCAGCGCGCTGGGCGTGGTGGTGGAAACCGGTGACCGCACCGAGATCGGCCTAATCAACCTCATGATCGCCAGCACTACCGATCTGGAAACGCCGCTGACCCAAAAAATAAGCCAGTTCAGCCGGTTGCTGCTGTGGGTCATTATCGGTATAGCCGCGCTGACTTTTGCGGTGGGGGTTTGGCACGGTCAATCTATGCTGGACATGTTCATGGCCTCGGTGGCGCTGGCGGTCGGTGCTATTCCCGAAGGCTTACCGGCGGCATTGACCATCACCTTGGCGATAGGCGTATCCCGGATGGCGAAACGCAATGCCATCATCCGCAAATTACCGGCAGTGGAAACCCTGGGCAGCACCACGGTGATCTGCTCCGACAAAACCGGCACGCTGACCCAAAACCAGATGACCGTGCAAGCCCTGTATGCAGGCGGCGAATTGTTCGAAATTACCGGCAGCGGTTACACCCCGGACGGTGAGTTTCGCTACAACGGCTTAGCGATGACTCCGCAGGATCATCCCGCTTTGCTGGAATGCCTGAAGGCCGGACTGTTATGCAACGATGCCCGTTTGATTGCGGAAACGGACAGTTGGCGCATTGAGGGCGATCCCACCGAAGGTGCGCTGCTGGTTGCCGCGCACAAGGCCGGACTGCATCATGCCGCCGTCAGCAACGATCACCCTCGACTCGATGCGATTCCGTTTGAATCCCAACATCAGTTCATGGCGACGCTGCATCACAATCGCGCTCAGGACGCACGTCACGTCTATTTAAAAGGTTCGCTGGAAAGCCTGCTACCGCGTTGCGATAACGCTTTTGATAGCCAAATGCAGCCGATAGCGCTGGATAAAGCCCTGTTGCAGCGTCAGCTTGAAGACATGGCGGCGCGGGGTTTGCGGGTGCTGGCGTTTGCCCGCTGCGATCACGCCGACGATGCGGTGCAGCACGACGAGGTGCGCAAAGGTCTGACTTTCCTGGGCTTGCAAGCCATGATCGATCCACCTCGCCCGGAAGCCGCCGCCTCTATCGCCGCCTGTTATCAAGCCGGCATTCAAGTCAAAATGATTACCGGCGACCATCCGATTACCGCGCTGGCGATTGCGAGGCAACTGGGTATGCAGCACACCGAGCGCGTCATCAGCGGTGCCGAGTTGCAAGCCATTGATGAAAGCCAATACCCGCAGCTGGTGGAATCCTGTGCGGTGTTCGCCCGTATTGCCCCGGAACAAAAGCTACAACTGGTGCTGGCTCTGCAAGCCAACGGTCATGTCGTGGCGATGACCGGCGACGGCGTCAACGACGCACCGGCGCTACGGCAAGCTAATATTGGCATAGCCATGGGACTGGGCGGCACCGAGGTCGCCAAGGAAGCTGCGGCGATGGTGTTGACCGATGATAATTTCACCACTATTGAAGCGGCGGTGGAAGAAGGTCGAGGCGTGTTCGACAATCTGGTGAAATTCATCGTCTGGACGTTACCGACCAATCTTGGTGAAGGCTTGGTCATCACCGCCGCCGTATTTGCCAATGTGGCGCTGCCGATCACGCCGCTGCAAATCCTCTGGATCAACATGACCACGGCAATATTGCTGGGCTTGATGCTGGCCTTTGAACCCAAAGAACCTGGGTTGATGCGCCGCAAACCCCGCGATCCAGGACAGCCGATTCTCACCCGGCATCTGATGTTTCGTATCTGCCTGGTCGGCGTGCTGCTATTGGCGGGCGCGTTCGGCCTGTTTGAGTGGGAACTGTCGCACGGCGAATCGTTGGAGAAAGCCCGTTGCGTCGCGGTCAACGTTTTTGTATTCGGCGAATTGTTTTATTTATTCAACTGCCGCTCGTTGCATTACTCGATGTTCCATATCGGCGTGTTTTCCAATTGGTGGGTGATTTTTGGCGTACTCAGCATGACCCTGTTGCAAATACTGTTCACCTATTGGCCGCCGATGCAGACGCTATTCGGCAGCGCAGCCATTGGCTACGATGAATGGCTATTGATCCTGGCGGTTGCTATGCTGATTTATATGGCGGTCGGCCTGGAAAAATTATTGTT
>JBCKWP010000067.1:0-9230 GCA_038922455.1 Methylobacter sp.
CATTGATATTTTGGCTAAAAAGCAGCCTCATTTGACGCGGAAAGAGGTGGAATTGGCGGTTAGCTGCATGATCGAATGCATGAGTGTCGCTCTGGTGGCCAACGATAGGATAGAAATTAGGGGCTTTGGCAGTTTCTCCCTGCATTACCATCCGCCTACTACAGGTCGAGATCCCAGATCGGGAGAGGTATTAAACTTACCGGCCAGATATTCACCTCATTTTAAACCGGGAAAACAGTTACGCCAGAGAGTCGATTCGTTAAGGGCAACTTATCGGATTAAACAGAAGCTTGAACAGATATAGCCGCCGCTCATCGGATTTTAGACAGCAAACTAAAAGCGGCGGCCAAGAAAAATTCCCGGTCGCCGCCCCTTTTTATTGACCGATAGACTGACGCATATGGGTCATCGCTTCTTCGGTATGCTTAGTACCAACATCGGCGTGGCCTTGTTTAGCGTGGGCTATGGCTTCTTTTAAATGCTTAACCGCATCGGTCATGTGCACATGCGCTTCAGCATGTTCTTTTTCAGCCGCTTCGGCGTGCTTTAAACCTTCTTCAGCATGCTTCAACAGCTGATCGGCATGACCATCTTGCCCATGAGCCGTAGCCATAGCCGAATGCTCCAGAGCTTGCGCGGTATGATGCTCGGTGGCATTAGCCTGAGCAGTTAAACCTAGGGCAAGAGCGCCGATTAACACAACCGCAAATTTTAATTTCATAATATTTTCCTTAAATGATTAGTTAATGTTGCACCACCGTGCCGTTTTTTGGCATCACGGCTGATGCCAGTATAGCGCGCCTTCCAGCTGTTGCGCTACTCTCTGCTTAGGGCATATCCGCGCTCCTTTCAAAATGGTTGATTACGACTTTTCCGCCCGATATAACCAGGTCGGGATACTCCAAAATCTTGATCGTCTCGATGGGGTCGCCTTTCACCGCAATCATGTCGGCTGGCGCACCCGCTTGTAGGGTGCCCAGCAGTGGGATGTTGAGCTGCCGCCCCGCTTTCGATGTTGCCGCGCGCAATACATCTAGCGGCTGCATTTTTGCCATCGACATCATGTAGATAAGCTCCTGCGCATCGATACCCCAAGGGATGTCCGGGTGCGCAATTTCAGCGCCGTATAGAAGCTCAGCACCCAGCTCGGCGAGCGTTTGCACATTGTGAACAACGCCGGGGCAGCTGGATAAGGTGTCGATAGTCGTGACGATTTTCACCTGCTGTATGCCTGCTTTTTTCAGTAATGCTTCGGGGATAGCCGCGCAAGGCACATGCGCCCATTCGTCGACATGGGCATTAACGGCCAGTTCAGCGCCCATGGCTTCACCGATATGAGCGGTCACTTTTCGTCCTAACCGATGAGCTTCTTCGACGATGGCTTTTACCGTCTGTTCCGGTAATAAAGGCCATTGCCGATGCGGATGATTAGAGGCATGATGCTCGGACGGTTTCCCGAGTCGCCTCTACCTCGGTGGCGAGTTTGGCCAAGCGGACAGGAACCAATCAACTTAAATTAAAGCAATTGTTCCATCATTTTTTAACACCACGCCCTATGGCCTGTTACTGGAAATCAGGGTGATCCACGCCCATCAATTGCTGAAAACCGGGCAATGCCACGTCAGCATTTCGGCCGACCTGGTTGGTTATCAACATGCCAGCAACTTTAGCGCGGCATTCGCTAAATATTTTGGCGTTTCTCCTAAGTAAATCGCTAACGCTTGAAGTTAAGTGCTTAGCAACGAGAGTCCTTTAATCCTAGAAAAACCATCCTGATTAGAAACCTTCTTCAGCTGGATGCTCCGCAGTCTTCAATTTACGGATTTCCACTTAAACCAGGACAGATAACATCCCTTTGAGGGATGTTATCTGTAAGTTCCCCCGTTTAAGTTGGAATTCCTACCGAAATGACAGTCATTTTGGCGCTGGCTGAAACACCTTGCTAATCAGGAAAATCATTGCACCACGAACTTAGGATGGGTCCAGTGTGGGTTATTTAAAACACCCTGCTGCAATCTTGCATCGCCTAAAAGCGCCGACTGCTGGTGCGCATGATCCGTTTCAAATCCTTGACCGTCTGCGCCAAACCTGAAAACACCGCCTGCGCGATAATCGAATGGCCGATATTAAGCTCCACTATCTGCGGTATCGCACATATTGCTTCGACATTATAAAAATTCAAACCATGCCCTGCATTGACTTGCAGCCCGGCACTGTGCGCGTAAAAGGCAGCTTGCCGGATGCGCGCCAGTTCTTCGGCTTGCTGTAACGGATTACCCGCCTCAGCGTAACAGCCGGTGTGCAATTCGATAACCGGTGCACCGGCTTTTACCGCCGCATCAATCTGCCTTTCATCAGGATCGATAAACAGCGACACTTCAATACCGGCAGCCGCTAATCGATCGCAGGCCCATTGTATTCGCGGCAAGTTACCTGCAACATCCAGCCCGCCCTCCGTGGTCAATTCTTCGCGTTTTTCCGGCACCAGACAGCAGGCAAAGGGCCGGACTTTCACCGCGATGCCGACCATCTCGTCGGTCACCGCCATTTCCATATTCAGCCGGGTGTGCAGCATATCTTTTAACAAATAGATGTCCCTGTCCTGAATATGCCGACGATCTTCGCGCAAATGCGCGGTAATACCGTCAGCCCCGGCTTGCTCTGCAACCAAAGCGGCCTGAATTGGCTCAGGATAAAGCGTGCCTCTGGCCTGCCTCAAGGTAGCGACATGATCGATATTCACGCCTAATAAGATCTGTTTTTTATTCATTTTTAATGTGTTTGATGATTTTATTAATAACTGCCCGGCTCTTAAGCTGTCTGCCCTGCAAATACACATTAATGACTGTCCTCATCAGTATTTTTGCTTCACTTAAGACTTGCGGATCGACCAATTCCCGTGAACTTAATGCCTGTAGAGTCTTGCCAGAATACTGTCCATTCGCGACTTCAACCGGCCCTTGGCCTGCATTAAAAGCATATTTTTTCAATGCTTCAATCGGTTTTCCATTATCGTCATAGTCCAGCTGCAATCCATAGCCAGCACACTCCATCAGCTTAAGCTCAAACAGCCGCAATGCCGGCTCCATGCCGGAGCCATCCGCCAGACCGGACAAACAATCGCCGTAATGGTCGAACACTTCGGGATGGGGGTCGTATTTGTGCAAAAAACAACTGACCAGCTCATTGATGTAAAAACCGCAATACAACGCAAGCCCTTTTATCTGACCCATCGGCTGACTCATATCGCCAGGGATGGTGTGTATGCCGCTAGCCAGTAGGGAACTGGCGCGGCGATCGCCAGGGATGGTGTGTATGCTCCTAGACTGACTAGAACAGCCGCGAAGCTCAACGTCGGTCAGCGTTTTTAGCTCCGCCTTGCCGAAATAGGAAACAGTTAACGGGATAAACGGTTGCAGCATCCCGGCTGTTTTAGATTTGGTTTTTCTAACGCCTTTGGCCAACAGGGAAATCCTACCGAAATCACGGGTTAACGCGTCAATAATCAGGCTGGTTTCCCGATATTTGCGCTGCTGTAAGATAAACGCAGGTTGCAAATAAACGGCGGATTCAGTCATTAAAGCCTAGGCTTTGCAAGGCTCGTTCGCTATCCGACCAACCTTTTTTGACTTTAACCCAGAGCTGCAAATAAACCTTCTTCCCGATCAGCTTTTCTATATCCACCCTCGCATCGATACCGACTTTTTTCAGCATGTCGCCGTCCTTGCCGATCACGATATTTTTTTGGGTCAAACGTTCCACCCAGATAATCGCGTAGATTTTAGTGATATAAGGCTTTTCTTCGTAGCGCTCAATCTCTACCGTCAGTGCATAAGGCAGTTCGTCGCCCAAGCGCCTAGTCAGTTTTTCCCTGACGATTTCAGCGGCTAAAAACCGCTCGGATCGGTCGGTCACCTGATCTTCGGGATAGATTAAATCCTGTTCAGGCAACATCTCCATAATCAAGCCTTCCAGCTGATCGAGATTGATTCTTTTTAATGCGGAAATGGGTACCAAGTGCTTGAACGGAAAGCGATGCTGGGCTTCGTTAAAGAACGTTAAAATAGCTTCCTTGTCGGCCACCTTATCGACCTTGTTGACGGCGAGAATAACCGGCAGATTCGCCTGCTCCAGTTTTTTAAAGATAACCTCGTCGTATTCATGCCAGGACAAGCCGTCGATCAGCCAGACTATTACATCGACGCCCAACAAAGTCGTATCTGCGGTCCGATTCAAATAACGGTTCAATGCCCGCTTTTCGCTGTTATGCATGCCCGGCGTGTCCATATAAATGGCTTGGCCTGCATCGGTGGTGTTAATGCCGAGGATTCGATGCCGGGTTGTTTGCGGCTTGCGTGAGGTGATGCTGATTTTTTGCTTCAACAAATGATTCATCAATGTTGATTTGCCGACATTGGGACGCCCAATCAGGGCTACGAAACCGCAATTCATTTATTATCCTTATTTAATAATAGTTCGAGCATAAGCTCTGCCGCCGACTGCTCGGCTTTTTTTCTGGAATTTCCCGTGCCAATACAAGACTCGGTCATTAATGGCGTCGTACACTTCACTTTGAAAGTTTGTTCATGAGCCAGTCCGGACATGGTCACTAAGGCATAATCCGGCAGCTCCATTTTTTTAGACTGCATCAGCTCCTGCAACTGGGTTTTAGGATCTTTCTGCCAATTATCCAGCGACAAATCCCCCAGCTTTTCTGCGAATAACTGCAAGACCCATTGCTGACAAGCATCCATGCCCTGATCGTTGTATAGTGCGCCGATAATGGCTTCCAGCGCATCGGACAGGATGGAATCGCGGCGAAAACCACCGCTTTTCAACTCCCCCGAACCCAGCAGCAAATAATCGCCCAGCTGATGCTTTCTAGCCAACTCCGCCAGCGAACCCTGATTAACCAGGCTCGCTCGTAACCGGCTTAAAGCGCCTTCACAGGCGCTGGGAAATAACTCATATAGCTTCTGGGCAATAACAAAACCCAAGATTGAATCGCCTAAAAACTCCAGTCGTTCATTATTGTTCGAACTTGCGCTGCGATGCGTTAAAGCCGTGGTAAAAAGCTGAGGATTATTAAACGTCAGACCCAGCTTTTTACATAACACTTCAGGCTTTTTTATCACTCCTGTCCGGCCTCGAAAGAGTCGTGAAACTCGGCTAATGCACTTAGGTTGCCGACCAATTTGACGACCGTCTCATACTCGATGTCCACTTTCACATAGTTGCCATGCTTGACGACTTTAATATCATCCTGCTTGACATCGTAGACATAATTAATACTAAAGCGTTTGTTTAAGCTTTCCCTGATTTCAGCTTCACTTTTCGTTTGAATGTCAGGAGTTGCTTTTAATGCCTCCAGAGCACTCTTTACCTTGCCGTGATCCAGGTAAATCGGCACTATTTTAAGTGTCAACAGGGTAACAACTCCGATGAGACCCAAAATAAAGATAATCGAAATCAAGGTCAAACCTTGCTGACGTTTAGCTGATACATTCATTTTTTCTCCAGATAATTCATTAAAAATATGTAACTATTCAGCGTCAAGCTGTGCCTGGTGTTGTAGGAGGGGACTGAAATATCACCGAATAGTTACAAAAATATAAGTGTAGGTCACGCCACTTACCTACGTCCAGGTAGGCATAAGTGCAATGTAAGTGCAGTTTATCTCAACACCGTGCCAATGCGCTCAAGACTCACACCTTTATATTGCCAATCCCAGCTCATCCAGATAAAAAAAGCTTGTCCAACCAGGTTTTCTTCAGGCACCGTGCCCCAGTAACGGCTGTCATTGCTGTTGTCGCGGTTGTCGCCCATCACAAAGTAACTTCCGTTCGGCACCACATAAACGCCTTCGGCAGAAGCTGCACCATTTCTAATCAGGATACTGTGCTCAACGCCGGTCAAATCCTCTGACAAATGCTCATTTCCCGTCATATCATCGCCCTGACCTACGCCTTGATAACGTCCCAAAGAAACCTGGTTGATCGGTGTGCCGTTGATATGCAATTTTTTGTCGTAATAAGCGACCCTGTCACCCGGCAAGCCAATCACCCGTTTGATATAATCGACCGTCGGGTCTTTCGGGTAACGAAAAACCACAATATCCCCGCGCTTGGGTTCGTTCATCTCAATGATTTTGGTATTTAAAACCGGCAAGCGTATTCCGTAGGTGAACTTATTGACCAGGATAAAATCGCCGATCAATAAAGTTGGCATCATCGACGCCGAAGGTATGCGGAAAGGCTCGGCGATAAAGGAGCGCAGCACTAACACAATCAACACGACCGGGAAAAAAGACCGCGCATACTCTACCAATACAGGTTCGTTTTCTTCATTGAAAACGTCCCCTCTTGATTTGAGCACCAGCAAATACCCGCCCCAAACCACACCGGTAACCAGCGATGCGACGGCAAGAAAAAAGGAAAAATCGTAGTCCATATAGAAGAGGTTCAAGGTGAAAGGTTCAAGGTGAAAGGTTCAAGGTGAAAGGTTCAAGGTGAAAAGCTTAAGAAATTATGCGCCTTTCACCTTGAACCTGATTCTATTAGTCTTTATTAAGCTGTAAAACGGCCAAAAATGCCTCTTGAGGGATCTCGATATTGCCGACCTTCTTCATCCGTTTTTTACCGGCTTTTTGTTTTTCCAGCAATTTTTTCTTACGGCTAATATCACCGCCGTAACATTTCGCAATTACGTTTTTACGCATCGCCTTAACGGTGGCGCGGGCGATAACCTTAGAGCCGATGGCCGCTTGTATCGCGACCTCGTACATTTGCCGTGGAATCAGCTCTTTCATTTTCTCGACCAGATCCCGTCCACGGTTATGGCTTAAATCCTTATGTACGATGATCGACAAGGCATCCACCTTTTCGGCGTTGATCAACACATCCAGCTTAACCAGCTCGGCGGGTTGAAAACGCAAAAACTCGTAATCGAACGATGCAAAGCCCCGGCTCACCGACTTCAAACGGTCGAAGAAATCCAGCACCACTTCACTGAGCGGCAGTTCATAATGCAACGACACCTGCCTGCCAACGTACTGCATGTCTTTTTGCACACCGCGTTTTTCTATGCATAAGGTGATGACCCCGCCCAGATAAGCCTGCGGCACCAGGATATTGGCGCGGATAATAGGTTCCCTGATTTCCTTGATAGTGCCCATATCCGGCAACTTAGCCGGGTTATCGATCATTAGAATCTGGTCGTTATGGGTAATGACTTCATAGATAACCGTAGGTGCTGTCGTGATTAAATCGACATCGTATTCCCTTTCCAAACGCTCCTGCACAATCTCCATATGCAATAGTCCGAGGAAGCCGCAGCGAAACCCAAAGCCCAAAGCCTGCGAGGTTTCCGGTTCAAAATGCAAAGACGCATCGTTGAGGTTTAGCTTGTTGAGCGCCTCGCGCAAGCCTTCATAATGATCCGAACTGACCGGATACAATCCGGCAAAAACGCGCGGTTGCACCTTTTGGAATCCGGTAAGCTGTTCGGTGGCCGGGTTATCCGTCCAGGTAATGGTGTCGCCGACCGGCGCACCGAAAATGTCTTTAATGCCAGCCACGACATAACCGACTTCGCCGGTGTTTAAAATGTCCTTTTCCAGCCGTTTGGGGGTAAAAACGCCAACCTTCTCGGCGATAAAAGACTTGCCGGTGGACATGATGGTGATCTTTTGCTTTCTGCGGATACTGCCATGCATAATCCTAACCAGCGATACCACGCCCAGATAACTGTCGAACCAGGAATCAATAATCAACGCCTGCAATGGGCCATCGATGTTGCCTTGCGGCGGCGGAATCTTAAGCACCAGCTGTTCCAGCACATCTTTAACGCCCAAGCCAGTTTTAGCGCTGATCATCAGCGCTTCGTCGGCCGGAATGCCGATCACCTCTTCGATTTCAGCCTTCACCCGCTCGGGCTCGGCAGACGGCAAATCGATCTTATTCAGCACCGGCACCACTTCCAGTCCCTGCTCCAGCGCCGTATAACAATTGGCGACGCTTTGCGCCTCAACGCCCTGAGCCGCGTCAACGACCAGCAGCGCGCCTTCGCAAGCCGCTAAAGACCTCGAAACCTCGTAAGAAAAATCCACATGCCCCGGAGTATCAATAAAATTAAGCTGATAGGTCTCACCGTCTTTTGCCTTAAAATCCAGTGTGACGCTCTGCGCCTTAATAGTGATGCCCCGCTCCTTCTCGATGTCCATGGAATCGAGCACTTGTGCGGACATTTCCCTGGCGCTTAAACCGCCGCAGATTTGAATAAACCGATCCGCCAGCGTCGATTTGCCGTGATCGATATGCGCAATAATGGAAAAATTTCTTATATGTTTTAAATCCACTTAGTTTTCAACTTGTTATGATAGTGTTAATGCATGATGCCAAACATTGCCGTTATCGTATTTGCACACCGGTGTTAGCGGGGCATTGTAACAGATTTAGGCCTATCCGAAGCCACCTTTCACCATCAATCTCCGTGGATTCAGTCTTTAAGCTTATCCGCCGTGCCGTCCGTTTCATAGGCGCAAGGAGAAAAGATAAGACTGGTAGCGGTAGCACAACAATCCTAAAAAACCTGGAAAAAGTATTTCTTGCGATTGGGTATCGGGCTCATCTTTTTGGTCTATTATTATTCATGCTGCCAGTGTCGGCATTAGAGGTGTAGTTGTTTCAACAGCAGGTGCTTGGTGCTAGCAAGCCTTTTCTGGCTAATAACCAGTTCGGGTGGCGTAGTAACGCCTAAAGGTCGCTACATTGCCTGTACTTAATAATTATAAATGGGGATTGATTATGGCTTGGTGGTTTTGGTTGGCATTAAGTGCTTTTGTAATTGTGATTTTCACTGCCATTGGTTCTGTCGCAAAGCTTGATTTTGATGAGTTTTAGCCTTGTAGGCCAATGACATCGCTTGCAAACTAAGAGTTCAATGCCTACGAACCGCCCCCCCCCCCCACAGTCACTCCGAGCCAGCCGCAGATCCGATTGACCAGCAGGCCTTCGTCATGCAAATAGGCAGAGCCTTCATCATTAATTTTAATCTGCCGGTAGCCGGTATTTTTCCTTTGCTGCCAAACGTCTGTCCCTGGCGCTTTGGGTAACATCTGACTGGTCTATTGCACCGTAAATACCAGCATCGGAATCTTGATCTTCTTGACAAACTCTAACGTTTGCGCAGCTTTGTTTGCTGTTGTCGACACCGGTAGGCTAATGTGCATA
>JBCKWP010000068.1:0-9215 GCA_038922455.1 Methylobacter sp.
TTAAACTTGACGCTAGCCGACAACATGACCACGGCCGCGAGTGCCTGCCCCAGCTGCTGCTGCACGCTTTCAGAGCCACGTTGATGCAGTTTTGCCGCCTGCCAGCTGGCGGTTAGTTTGACCCATTCCCCGCGAACGCCCAGTTCTTCAAATAAAAAACGGCGTAATACATCTTGCTCTATCATCCTAGAAGCTCCAGTTGGACGGGGTGGAGTGTGCGGTTTTGGGGGTGCAGGGCAAGGCGCAACGACGCGGAATGGTCATTCCATTCCAAGGAGTTGCAACACTGCCATCCGCCCCCAAAATCGTGCAATCCGCTCCGTAGCGGACTCACCAAACAGGTGAAACGGCAAATTATGAAAAAATTCATTGGCATCATATCCTTAAATATACGGTTAAGCGGTCAACTGAGGTTTCTAGGATCATGTTTATCCGGTTAAAAAATCGTGCATTTTATGGCATCAGGCTCATAATGATCCGTACCCAAACAGTCGTATAAAAATACCACAGGCTATGACTTTTTCATCAAAAAAACTTATCCTTCGGCTACGCTCAGGACAGGCGCTACCCGACCCTAAAGAAGCTTTGCCGGGTCGAAACACGCCCATGTTAGTTACCAACAGGCATTTTGTGACAGGCAACCCGATAGTTCCGCCGTTCCCGGAAAGCATGGAACAGGCCTTGTTTGGCATGGGTTGCTTCTGGGGTGCAGAGCGAAAGTTTTGGCAATGTCCGGGCGTGTTCAGCACGGCAGTCGGTTATGCCGGCGGCTACACGCCTAACCCGACTTACGAGGAATTATGCACCGGTTTGACCGGGCATAATGAGGTTGTCAACGTTATTTATGATCCTGCCATCGTTTCGTACCGCGAACTGCTCAGGGTATTTTGGCAATCCCACAACCCCACGCAGGGCATGAGGCAAGGCAATGACATCGGTACGCAATACCGGTCAGGGATTTATACCTACACCCCGCAATACTTCGATGAGGCACAGGCATCGAAACAGCATTATCAGCAGCAACTCACTCAAGCCGGTTTTACCCAGATAACCACCGAGATCATGGCGGCAAACGAATTTAATTATGCCGAGGACATGCATCAGCAATATCTGGCCAAAAATCCAATGGGATACTGCGGCTTGGGAGGATTAGGCGTTGCTTTTGATGGAGAGTGATTACGCAGGACAAAAAAAAGGCGGTTTAAAAAAACCGCCTTGGAATGTGTTTTAGGAAGAATATAACGCAACTTTCAGCTATGGTGCTCTACAAGAGCCTTAAAAGTTAGGTAAATAATATCAATAAAGAATGCAACATAAAATGTGGCATATTGTCGCAGCCGTGTGTTGTTTACTATATTTAAAATTCTGATAATGTATTTAAATATGCATGGCTGTCGCCTTTAATTTCACTCCGTTTTTATAAAAATGCTCTCATACGCCGCACCTAAATCAGAATTTTCTGCTCTAAAAAATCTCAAGTCACTGTTTATACTGAGAAACTTAATGATACTCAGCGAGAGTATACTGATTATTTTGTCGGTATACGGGCTTAATATCCGTCTACCGGAACAGCCGCTCTGGCTGGTGATAATATCAATAGGCGTAGTTAATGTTTATACCTCAATGCGTTTAGAGACAGAAGATCCCGTTACGGAATTGGAAATTTTTTCTCAGTTAGTTATTGATGTTTTCGCGATCACCGCATTGCTGTACTTGACCGGGGGCGCATCGAACCCTATCACCTGGGTATACCTGTTGCCGCTGATTATTACAGCGATCATGCTGCACCAATCTTATGCCTGGTATATGGTGATTTTAACCACGTCCATGTATACGATGTTGATGGCCTACAATATCCCTCTGCCATCAATAGAGCCGCACATGCCCGGTCTATACTCGGCTGCAATAAATCATGAGCCGTTGCAGCAGGCTCATGCGATGAGTGAGGGTCATTATTTTAATCTGCATGTTTTCGGCATGTGGTTCGGTTTTGTGTTCAGTGCCGGATTGGTCGCATTCTTTGTGGTCGAACTGGCTAAAACGCTCAAGGCTCAGGAGCGAAACCTGGCTGATGCCCGAGAAAATGCATTAAGGGATGAACGTGTTGTGGCATTGGGCACCTTAGCGGCCAGCGCCGCCCACGATATGGGCACGCCATTAGGCACTATCGCTATCGTGACGCATGAGCTCGAGCAAGAGTACCCGATTCATCGTTTTCCGGATCTGCACGAGCAATTACTGATCATGCGGCAACAGATTGATCGATGCAAAACAGCGCTATCAGTGATGTCAGCCTCTGCCGGTGAAATGCGCGCCGAATCCGGCGGTCCCATGTTGCTAACGGATTATATCGATGAAGTTCTCAGTCAATGGCGCACCCACAAGCCGACGGCAAAGCTATGTTTTATTATCAATCCCGAAGTCGAAATGCAAGCAAAAATAGTTGCCGAACTGACGCTGACCCATTCGATTATTAATATTTTGAATAATGCCGTAGAAGCCTCACCGCCGGAAAAAGGTGTCGAATTTCACGCATCATGGGATTTAGACCATGTCGTGATTAAAATCAGGGACTTTGGCCCAGGCCTGCCGCCTGAATTAATCGATTTTGCCGGCAAGCAACCCGTTATCAGCAAAAAGCACGGATTGGGGGTGGGACTGTTTTTAGCGTGTTCCACGATTAATCGTTTGGGCGGTAAAATCAATCTTTATAATATCGCCAGGGATGGTGTGTATGCCGAAAGCCTGCCGGGAGCAGTCGCGGCGAGTGAGTCGGGCGGAGCCTGCGTGGAAATAACTCTACCCCTTTTAAATACAGAGAATAAAGATGACAACCCAGGAAATGGATAAACCACGACTGTTGCTAGTGGATGATGATGAGACTTTTTGCAAGGTACTTAAGAGTGCATTAGAGAAAAGAAATTATGAGGTACTGGTGGCTAATGATGTCAAAACCGGAATAGCCTTTGCCGAGCGCTATCTACCCGAATATGCGGTGATTGATTTGCGTATCGGCCATGAATCCGGCTTGGAGCTGGTGAAAAAACTGATTTCTTTGGATGATAATACCACTTGCGTGATGTTAACCGGCTTTGCCAGTATTGCCACAGCGGTTGAAGCCATAAAACTGGGTGCGACACATTATTTAACTAAACCGGCCAATGCGGATGAAATTGTTAATGCGCTGCATAAAAATGATGGTGACTCATCGGTTTTAATTAGTGAAAATCCTTTGTCCGTAAAACGCCTGGAATGGGAGCATCTGCAAAAAGTACTGATGCAGCATGACGGCAATATTTCGGCAGCTGCCAGGGCGCTGAACATGCATAGGCGCACGTTGCAAAGGAAGCTGGATAAAAGACCGGTGAAAGAGTAGCTCATAAAGAGATACTCAGCTTTTTAGTTCAGGCTTCGGCTCGAGTTAGAGTCGACATAGTTTAAATCCGCAGTAATATCTTTAACCCGCGAGTGCCTCGGTATCCGTATAAAGATATTTGCGATAATTATCATTTGGTTAATGTGCAGAATAGGGTTTCTTTTCAAGCGCCTCAGACCACTTTAACGTCATAATTTCGGGTGTAATAGGTGTTTTTTTATTTATAGCTTTGACACAAAGCCATATCTCATGATAAAAAGTACCCTGTCGTTTATTACTTAATTCGACAAGCTGTTCAATAAAGCGATTTATTGGGCGGCCCCCTTTGAGGAAAGGGAATAAAACAATATTAATATAAACTTTCGAGGATTTTAAAATGGCTGAAGAACAAGAAAAAGACAACACATGGTTGATTGCTGGTGTTGCGATTGCTGCTGTTATTGTTTTAGTTGTAATGTTGAAACAAGACGAAACTAAGCATTTAGCAAGTGGTGCTGTTGCAGCGAGTAATGCTGAAGTTTTCTCGAAAATTGACGCGAAAAAGACTCATACTAGCAACAATAATTAAAATAAGACTGAAAAAACAGTCTGTTAAAAAAAATACCCTCTGTTTTTGACAGGGGGTATTTTTCTCCTATTTATATCCCCCCTTGTTCCAATAGTTCTTGCTTTTGAACATCCGCTACCGGACTGTTCAAGCCGTTCCCGGCAATACAACCTGTTTTCAGGCATAAAGCCTCGGTGTGGTTAAACCGTTCGTGGAAGGCCAAGTCTGAAGATAAGCGGTTAAGCGTCTTTTTCCAGTATCTGGATTTTTTCTTCCAACATTTTTACTCTTTTCAATAGCTCAGGCAATTTGCTGATGGCGATCTGCTCCTTATAAGCCGTCTTCTTATCTTTTGCCGGACTGCCGAAAACCTGCGTACCTGCCTTGACATCGCCTGCCACGCCGGAACGCGCCATGACCACCGCGCCTTGACCAATCGTAACATGGTCAGCAATGCCCGAACTTCCCGCCAGGATTGCATAATCTTCAATGGTGCAGGAGCCCGACACCCCCGTTAAACCACACATAATCACGTTTTTGCCGACTTTATTGTTATGGCCAATCTGCACCAGATTATCGATTTTAGTGCCCGCACCTATTGACGTGCTGCCCAGTGCGCCTCGGTCTATACAGGTATTAGCGCCGATCTCGACATTGTCCTCAATAACCACATTGCCGACTTGAGGGACCTTGACATGCACATTATTTCTGAACTTATAGCCAAAGCCGTCAGCGCCGATGATCGCGCCTGAATGGATAATGACATTATTTCCGATGACCACATCGTCATAAATAACCGCATAAGGATAAATCCGACAGTTTTTGCCTATTTTGACATTTCGGCCCAGATAAGCCCCCGCATGTATTTGGCTATCATCGCCTATGCTGGAGTTTTCGCCTATGACCGCATAAGGGCCGATATACAGCTCGCTGCCTAACGACACATTAGCTTCAATCACCGCCTGTGGCGCAATGTGTCGATCATAAATCCTGGCAGGATGCAGTAATTCGACCGCTTTGATAAAGCTGATTTCGGGATCAGCACAAATTAACAGCGCCATGCTTGCAGGCACATCCTCGACAGCGAAACCTTCCGCAATAAAGCAGGCGGAAGCCGTTGAATCTTTAATATATCGGGTATAACGACTGTTGGTCAACTGTGTGACTTGGCCTGGGTGTGCAGAGGTAATTTCTGCCGCTGCATGGATGATTACTGACGGGGCGCCGCCTTCAATCCGCGCGCCGCAAAAATCGGCAAGTTCTTTTAATATAATCGGCATAGATCTCTCTGCTGTTATTCTAAATAGCGCCAAAACAGTCGGCACATGATTGAAAATATAAGTTTAGTGTAGCCCATTTAATAAACAACCCTGTTACCGGTTTTGGTTGTTCACTTCCTGGACTCATCGCTGATTGTGCAGCCAGTGGCCCGATTTGCCGCCGTCTTTTTCCAGCAGCCGCACCGATTGGATAACCATGCCTCTATCCACGGCTTTGCACATATCGTAAATGGTCAGTAAGGCAATTTGCGTGGCATTGAGTGCTTCCATTTCCACGCCGGTTTGGCCGTTGGTTTTTACCGTGGTTTGGCAGCGTATCCGGTTGCTGTCGATTTGGGCATCCAGTTTGATTTCCACATGCGTTAGCGGCAGCGGATGACAGAGCGGAATCAGCTCTGCGGTTTTTTTGCTGGCCATGATGCCGGCAATTCGCGCTATCGCCAGCACATCGCCTTTTTTGTGTCCGCCGTCTACGATCAGCTTGAGCGTTTCCGGCTGCATTTCGATATAGCCTTCGGTGACCGCCGTGCGCAGGGTGATCGCCTTATCGCCGACATCAACCATGTGGGCTTCACCGGATTGATTAAAGTGGGTTAATGCAGTCATTTTTCTGTAAAATTATCGACGAAAGAATCACATTATAACAACTGCCGGTTAAGAAAACTAAAAAGGCGACCGTCCTCTAATGCACCTTGTGCCACTATATTGAGTAAATGACCATGTCGATTAAGGTACGCTATTTTGCCAGCTTGAAAGAAAGCGTCGGCCGTGCGGAAGACAACCTGGAGTGTGCGGGCTTGGCTACAGTCGGCGATGTCTGGCGCTTTGCCAACCCGGATAAAGCGCTGCCGGATAATAGTTTGGCGGCGGTGAATATGGACTATGTCGACGTGAGCAGCGCGGTTAAGGACGGCGATGAAGTGGCTTTTTTTCCGCCGGTAACCGGGGGCTGATCGTGGCTATAAAAATTTACGCGGAACCGTTCGATCCGTGGCAGGAAATCCAGGCGCATCAGCATTCGGCAACGGAGTTGGCCGGTAAGTTCGGCGCAACTAATATTTTCATAGGCACGATGCGCGATTTCAATGAAGGCGATGATGTGCTGGGCATGACGCTGGAACATTATCCGGGCATGACCGAAAAGCAGCTGGAAAAAATCGTTACCGAAGCCATGCGGCAATGGCCGGTTATCGATGCTTTAGTGGTACACCGGGTGGGCGATATTCTGCCCAATGAGCCGATAGTGCTGGTGGCGGTCTGGACATCGCATCGCGGCGATGCTTTCGATGCGAGTCGATACATCATGGAAGCGTTAAAGTCGCGAGCACCTTTCTGGAAAAAAGAACTGTTAAAATCCCAGACTGAGCGTTGGCTGGTAAAAAATACCGACGGTTATCTTTAGCTTTTTTAGGAAATACCCCAATGCAGGGACAATTAAAAAAAATGTACGCCCGGCTGGAGTCGGATAAATCAAAGCCGGTTCAGTACGAATTGCCGATTGGCGACCAGTTGGTCGCCTTAAATCCGTTGATCGGCAAACCGATTAAGCTGACGTACACCGGAAAAATCCTGTGCATACACTGCAACCGGTCGATTAAAAAGAGCTTTAATCAAGGCTATTGCTATCCCTGCTTTACCTCGCTGGCGCAATGCGACATGTGCATCATGAAACCGGAAACCTGCCACTATGCGGCCGGTACTTGCCGGGAACCCTCATGGGGTGAGGCATTTTGTTTTAAGCCGCATGTGGTTTATCTGGCTAATTCCAGCGGCATTAAGGTCGGCATTACCCGGCAGACCCAAATCCCGACCCGCTGGATCGATCAAGGTGCGGTGCAGGCGCTGCCGGTTTTTAAAGTGCCGTCGCGCTATATTTCCGGCCTGGTTGAAATCGCCATTGCCAAGCATGTCAGCGATAAAACCAGCTGGCAGAAAATGCTTAAAGCCAAGGCTGAGCCTGTCGATCTGCTTGCAAAACGGGATGAGTTAATCGCGGTTTGCGCTACGGAATTGGCCGACATTACCCAGCGTTTTGGGCAGCCGGCGCTTGAATTTTTAGCCGACGAGCCGGTTGTGGACATTTATTTTCCTGTGGACAATTACCCGGTCAAGGTCAAGTCGTTTAATCTCGATAAGGAGGCTGAAGTGGTTGGTGTGCTGCACGGCATTAAAGGCCAATATTTATTACTGGATACCGGCGTGATTAATATCCGCAAGTTTACCGGGTATGAGGTTGAGTTTTCGGCGGAGGAGTCGCCGTGCAAAAACGGTTCCGAGGATAACTAACCGGCAAGAATTGGTTGTCGCCGTTCAGGCAAGAATTAAAAAGGGAGAAGAGATACGAGTGCAATCCCAGTAAAAACCTAGTAAAGTAGCCAGCATATGTCGCTTAAAAATAGCGGCTGCCAGCAGCAGTTTATCTGGTGATTCTAAAAACAAACCGAGTACTTGGGTTTTGGGTTTTTGAAAATACAGTTGATCGGCTTAATTCGAAAGTTTTTTGAGGGTATTATCGTGGAGCTAAACGGCGCACAAATCGTAATTCAGAGCCTTAAGGACGAAGGCGTAGAATATATTTTCGGCTATCCCGGCGGGGCGGTATTGCATTTATACGATGCCATCTTCCAGCAGGACGATGTCAAACACATCCTGGTTCGGCACGAACAGGGCGCTACCCATGCTGCGGACGGCTATGCTCGCGCCACCGGCAAACCCGGCGTGGTGCTGGTTACTTCGGGGCCGGGCGCGACCAATGCGATAACCGGCATCGCCACCGCGTATATGGATTCCATCCCGATGGTGATTATTTCTGGTCAGGTGCCCTCGCCACTCATCGGTACCGATGCGTTTCAGGAAGTCGATATGGTCGGCATTACCCGGCCTTGCGTGAAGCATAATTTTCTGGTCAAAGATATTACTAAACTAGCTGAAACCATGAAGAAGGCGTTTTATATCGCGACCACCGGCCGCCCCGGCCCTGTGGTCGTCGATGTGCCTAAAGACATCACCAATCCCCTGATAAAAGTACCTTACAAGTACCCTAAAAAAGTCACTATCCGTTCTTACCATCCGGCGGTTACCGGCGATAAGGGACAGATTAAGAAGGCTGTGGATTTATTATTAACTGCACAAAAGCCGATCATTTATTCCGGTGGCGGTGTGGTTATAGGTAATGGCAGTAAGGAATTAATCGAATTCGCTCATGCACTGGGCTTTCCGATCACTAACACTCTAATGGGCTTGGGCGCTTATCCTGCAACCGACAAACAGTTTGTCGGCATGCTGGGGATGCACGGTACTTATGAGGCCAACATGGCGATGCATGACAGCGATGTGATTATCGCCATCGGCGCGCGCTTTGATGATCGTATCACCGGCAAGCTGGATCTGTTTTGCCCGCATGCTCAGATTATCCATATCGATGTTGATCCGGCGTCTATTTCCAAGACCGTTAAGGCTGCTATTCCAATTGTCGGCGAAGTGAAACCGGTATTAGAGCAAATGCTTGAGCTGATCAAGGAAAGCAAAAAGAAACCATCGAAGAAAGCCTTGGAAAGCTGGTGGAATCAAATTGACCAATGGCGGGCCGTCAAGAGCATGGAATATGACCGTGACAGTCGTCTGATCAAGCCGCAATATGTGATTGAGCAGCTGTACGAAGTCACTAAAGGTGATGCGTATGTCACCTCGGATGTTGGCCAGCATCAAATGTGGGCAGCTCAGTATTACCCGTTCGACAAACCCCGTCGGTGGATCAACTCGGGCGGTTTGGGTACGATGGGCTTTGGTTTGCCTGCGGCTATCGGTGTTAAATTGGCATTCCCTGATTCGGACGTTGCCTGCGTGACCGGTGACGCCAGCATTCAGATGTGTATTCAGGAGTTATCGACGGCTTTGCAATACAAGACACCGATAAAAATTATCAACTTGAATAACAGCTATATGGGTATGGTTCGGCAATGGCAGGAATTTTCTTACGATAGCCGTTACTCACATTCGTACATGGATACTA
>JBCKWP010000069.1:0-9209 GCA_038922455.1 Methylobacter sp.
CGATAACCCGTTGTAGGTTTATCAGGTTCGGTCAATAAGCTTTTGCGTTGATAGTAACGAATCGTTTCAATCGTTACCTGCGCGTTTTTTGCCAACTGTCCAATGGTTAATTTCATTAGTTGGTACTTCTGAACACTCATAATTTTAACCCCGCCCATTTTGTGTTTTTCAACCAGCGTGACTTTGGCTTTAACGGCTGCGGCAATGTAGGCGGTAACCAAGCCGGCCGAACCGCCGCCGATGACCACGATGTTGGTGTCGAACTTTTTGGGCTTTTGCCAGCGCGATTTTTCAAACATCAGCATTGCCCTCCCTGACAAGATCAATGATTTTTTTGGCCAGCAGCGGAAACAGCCCCAGCAACACGAAAGACCCAACTAATAAAGGCGACAATATCCCCAATAAGGAATCGAGCTTGGCTAATTGCGTCCCGGCATTCACGTATACCAAGGTTCCGGCCAACATACCCACTTGGCTGACCCAATAAAACGTGCTTAATTTGATGGTCGTCAAGCCCATCAACAGGTTGATCATAAAAAACGGAAAGGCCGGAACCAAGCGCAAGGTAAACAAATAAAACGCGCCTTCTTTGTCCATGCCGTCATCAATGGCGGCTAAGCGTTCGCCAAATTTTGCTTTAACCGCATCCCTGAACAAAAACCGTGCGGCTAAAAAAGCCAGACTGGCACCGATAGTTGAGGCAAAAGAAACAACTAATGTACCCACCCCCAAACCGAAAAGCGCGCCGCCCGCCAAGGTCAAAATAGTCGCTCCGGGTAGCGATAATGCTGTCGTTGCAATATAAACCAGCATGTAAACCGCAATGGTGACAGTCGGATTGGCCTGATAGTAAGCCAGCATGTCCGCTTGTTTGGACTTTAAGGCGGCCAAGGTTAAATAGTCTTGCAAACCCAAGGCGAAAAATAAGCCTATTAAAATGACAATTGCTATTAACAAAATAGTGCGTGATTTTTTCATGTTCATTTTCCTCAAGGTGCTTATCTACAAAAATGGTAACTATTCAGCATACTAGGGATAACATCCCTACACCATTGGCCTTTAAGGGTAAGATGCTCGTTGACGATCAGCACTAGGCTTGCCGAAACAGGGGTTTGTCAGGGATGTTATCCCTACGCTGAAGAGTTACCAAAAACGTAGGTAAGGGACAATTGCCTACAGCAGAAACTCATTATTGGGTCGTACTGCCGAGCTAAACCTTACAAATCATTTTCAATGAAATGAATCTTACTTTTAAATAATTCAAGTGCACTCAATACGAGCCATTTTAATCGACAATTATTAGCTGAGCTGCTACATTGTTAAAAACTAAAAAACAATCTAAACAACTGATCGCACGTTTTACACCCCCCATAACAACCGTTTCACGGTCGCCTGCATCGCATGTAGGTTACTCCGTTTTCACTAAAAACCACTTTTTTCAGACACACTTAGCTTTGCGGGCGTGGCCTGCCTTATTGGGAGAAATTACTTTGTTTGCCTTTAATCTATCCGACGCCAAAAATAACTTGCTTAGCGGCCTCACCGTGTCGCTGGCGATGGTGCCGGAAGCCATTGCCTTCGCGCTAGTCGCTCATGCCTCGCCCCTAACCGGCCTCTATGCTGCCTTTATCGTGGCCTTGATCACTTCCGTTTTCGGCGGCCGACCCGGCATGATCTCCGGTGCCACGGGCGCACTGGCAGTGGTCATGGTGTCGCTGGTCGTCACTCATGGCGTGGAATATCTGTTCGCCACCGTGGTTTTGATGGGGCTACTGCAAATCCTGTTTGCCACGGCAAAACTAGGCAAACTGATCCGCATGGTGCCGTATCCGGTGATGCTGGGCTTTGTGAACGGACTGGCTATCGTCATTTTCCTTGCACAATTCGGCCACTTCAAAACAATCGGCACGGACGGCCCAGCCCATTGGATGCAGGGCGAAGCGCTTTACATTATGTTTGGGCTCATTGCGCTGACCATGTCTATCATTTACCTTTTGCCCAAGCTCACCAAAGCAATACCCGCAACGCTGGCCGGAATTCTGGTGGTGTCGGTTTTGGTGAGTGCGTTGCACATCGAGACCAAAACCGTTGGCGACTTAGGATCGATTGCTGGCGGGTTACCGACCTTCCACCTGCCCGTTGTGCCGTTAAACTGGGAAACCTTGACGGTGATATTTCCTTACTCGCTGATTCTGGCGGCCATTGGCCTGATTGAATCACTGCTGACCTTAAACCTTATCGACGAGATGACCGACACCCGTGGCAAACCCAACCGCGAGTGCATGGCGCAAGGCGTGGCCAATGTCGTGACCGGGTTCTTCGGCGGCATGGGCGGTTGTGCGATGATCGGCCAAAGCATGATTAACGTCAGCAATGGCGCAACCCAGCGGCTTTCGGGTATCAGCATGGCGCTGTTTCTATTGTCTTTCATCCTATTCGGTTCAAGCCTGATCGAACAGATCCCGCTCGCCGCATTGATCGGCGTGATGTTCGTGGTCGCCGAAAAGACCTTTGAATGGGGAAGCTTGCAAGCGTTACACAAAATTCCACGGTCGGATGCCGTTATCGTGGTAGCAGTAACGGTCGTGACCGTATTTACCGACCTAGCGATTGCCGTAATACTGGGCGTGGTGATTGCCGCGCTGGTGTTTGCCTGGGAACATGCCAAGCACATCAACGTAAAGGTCTACGTCGACGATAATGGCTGGAAGGTGTATGAACTGGAAGGCTCATTATTCTTTGCGTCGGCGGCTGAATTTCAGACCTTGTTCGACCCAAAAGATGATCCCGATGAAGTGGTGGTCGAATTTCGCCGCGCCAAAGTTGTCGATCACTCGGCCATTGAAGCGATTGATGCACTGGCTACACGTTACCAGCAAGTGGGAAAACGCTTGCATTTACGACACCTCAGCCCTGATTGTCTGGAACTGTTAGACAAAGCTAAAAACATGGTCGAAGTGAACGATTACGAAGACCCGCATTACCATATTGCTGATGATAAACTGGGGTAAAAAAAGGTAAGCGTTCAGTCCCCCTCTTTTTCAAAGAGGGGGACTGAACGCTTACAAAAACAGAACCCATAATAGAACACGAATTAAACGGTTTTCAACCTATTGATTATATTGCAAATCCAAATTTGGAATTACTGACACAATTTGATGCAGATCCATAGGGTGTGCCGAGGAACGAGACGCACCGTTCGCGATTGATGCGCCTCCTTACGTCGGCAGCATCCTATAAATTAGCGCACCTTATCGCGTTTGGCGGGGAATGGCTGGGTTATCGCGCGTGTCATGTGAAACCGGATTTATTGTTGATCTATCGTAAACCTGACGACGACACGCTTCGGCTTGCCCGTCTTGGCTCCCATAGCGATTTGTTTTGATATTGTCCTGCTGTTTCCCCACATTCCCTGATTTTCATTAATCCAGTATTGCCCTGTAAACCATTCTGCCCAGGCGTTAATAAGGCAATCAATAATTGGGATTTCCTAAATGTTGGAATGTTAGAACCGACCCCTGTTTCTTCTTTTAATTCAATAGTAGCAATTATTTTGGCGTGTAATGGGTTTCGTTATCCCTCTACCAACCTTACAAATTAGTTTTTCACAAAAGGATTAATGACGGTTAGCGTTTGAATTTTTTGCAGATGCTGCATATCTTCAGAATAAAGAATTGTGCAGTTATTTTCAATTGCAGAAGCAATCATTAAGCTGTCCCAATAGGAAAATCCATTTTGCAAGCGTATTTTGTGAGCTAATTGAATAGTGGAAATTTCGATAAGCGCGACATTGGAGGCTTCAATAATAACGTTAATATTGTCCTGAATAATCTCATCAGCAATTTTGTATTTCAGCATCACAGCATAATATTCATTCAGGACTTGTGTGCTAATGGTCAATTCTGAGAGTGAATCCAATAATGTGAGTGCCTGATTGTTTTTTTCATCGTCATTTTCAAGATGAGCATAAATCCAAATATTGGTGTCAATAAAAGCCTTATGATTCATAGAGTTCTTCTCGTTTTGGCATGATGAAGTTGTCAATTTTGACTTTATGCGCGTAGAGTTTTTTAGGCTTGGGTTTTTCTTCTAGTAATAGCACAACTTTACCGTATTTGTAGGAAGATAATTCGGGTAATAGATTGATAGGAATGGTTAATTGACCATTTTTTATTTCGGTTTCAAATTCGATGGCGTGCATTATTTTTCTCCTGCGTAATGTTTGCGGTGTTTTGATGGGGATGGTTGGCATTTTTTGCCGTTAAAAAAAGCGTAATCTAACAGTAGCAATTATTTTGGCGTGTGTGATGGGCTTCGTTGTTACGCTGCCCATCTACTTTTGTTAAGCATCTACAAAACTATCGGTAATTTGCTTTAAAATGTCCTCAATATCGCCAATCAATTCTTTTGCTTCTTTACTCATGGGCAATTGAGGAATAGGAATTTGCTTATCATAAATTCCTTCTATTTCCATTTTTCTTGGGTGAGTGCTACCACGCCCACTGTAACGATAAGCAACCCCCCATTGTGGTTGAGCATCTATCAGCAATCGTTTAATAATCAGTTTTGTGATTTCTGGATTAAATTTTGCCCTTATTTGATTGGCAAGAATATTTTTTTCTTCAATATCATCCACAATCAAAGCATCTTCCAAAAAACGCGAAAGTCCATTACGCAAACTGGTACAAGCATCATCAACAGGACTCCAATAAAGACTATTTACCCCCCAATTTTCAGTATAACGGCGAGTTAACACGATAAGATGCGCTTATAGGATGTGCTGAGGTCGACGCGCATCGCTCGCGAGTGATGCGCCTCCTGTCGTCGGCAGCATCCTATAAATTAGCGCACCTTATCGCGTTAAAACACCTTACAACTTATCGTGAATCAAAGTTCCGTAGGGCGGATTCGCGCTAGCAATCCGCCAATTATCGCGCAACATCAAAAATAATCGTACAAATAACTGCTTGAAAAATCCGAGCAGAGGGAGCAAGTTCATGGCTCCGTTCATGGCGGATTGCTAGCGCGAATCCGCCTTACAGCTTTACAGCGTTTATAATTTTTCTTTCAAAACGTCCCTATCCCACAGAATGACTGCATTAGATTGAGCAAGCTTCTTTGCGGCAACCGTAAAGAAGTGATTTGTGATAACCATAACTCTATCGAGCTTATAATGTGCTCTACCTGCTACAGCTTCCTGTACGGCACCATTACCCACGCTAGATGAATAGCACTTGGCCTGAATACCTATCTTGCTTCCATTTTTCGAGGCAATAACGTCGATACCTTGATCGCCAGAAGTCTGAGTAACTTCAGTTTTATAACCCATCTTTAAGAAAAGCTCTGCTATGAAATGCTCAAATTGCTGGCCAGTCATCAAGTCAATTTCTTCAATTGTGGTGTAGGAGGAGGTTCTTGGTCTTTTCAAACGATTGCTTAAATCATGGATTTTTTTTAACCCCATGAAATGGTCAAAAGTCACCATAAAGACTTCCTTACACTTAGGAAAGCTATGGTTATCGGTGTCAAACTTTTTGTATTTCATTAAGAAGTAGATAAACCGGTCTTTTTCTTGTTCTGCTGCTGCGTTAGAAAAGCAAAACTGTTCGATTGCTTTATCCAAGGATAGCTCCGCAAGGCCAGGAAAGTTGCGCTCTTGACCTTCTGAAAAGTGTTCGATAACCAGTCTGTTAATAACATTGTAGGCTATAACATATTGGACTTTCACATCTTTAGTAATATAGCTTTTGTCGCTAAAGGCAATGATTTGAAATAATGATAATGTATCCGTTAGGTATACACCAGCTACCTCTTTACATGATTCTGTCAGGAGAGAGCGTTTGCCGTCAATAAACTTATCTCTATCATACTCGGAAGGTAATAGTAATAGTGACTGACTGGGATATTCGTAACGACTGCCCACTATGGAGTCTACATAAAGCAAGGTGCATTCGTCGATGTAGAACCATTCGGGCATCTCTGCTATAAGGTTTCTACCCATATTTTTAACTTCCTCATCAGCTAATAGTAGAGTAAGTATATTATTAACGACGACATCCAATATTTTGCCTTTTTTAGTATATTCGGCTCTTATGTCAGCGAATTCAGCTGCAATTTTAACATGCCCTATTGCTACACTTATAGAATACCGGCGTATCCAGTCTGGCTTCGCTATGGATTTTCTAGTCTCCTCGAATTCCATAATTCTAAGGGCTTTTTTAAGTGCCTCAAACTTCATTGCTTTAGCCTCCTTGTCTTCGATATTGGATATAGCTTCAATATGTTCCTTTACGTTGTCCAATAAATCATTAGGTGTGTTGTTCAATAAATCATCAGCCACGTTTTCCAATGAATTGTCGTTGACAACGCCTTTTTTTATCCACCTAAAGCAAAGATATACAAAGTAAAATACTAAGATAAGGATTATTGTGCCAATCATGATAGGTAATTTATAGTTGAAATATATTTGTAAGTTAAAGAATGGGCTCAGAGTAAATTAAATCCCTAGCATCTAGCTTTGGCATCCAGAAAACGGAACACAGCGTAGTTTATTGGTGCCGCCTGGAGCAGTTGTTAGCTATGTCTTTTTTCCTAATTTCTTTTAAGTGCTAAGCGTCCTTGACATATGCTATTCAGGAATTCCCGTTTTTCTGTGCTCAATAGCTGGCCGTGCGTTTTCAGTAAGCGTGGGATATATTCCGTTGCGCATAACCCAGCATGATGCACTTGATCGTTCTGGGCAGATACTTCGAGCAAAGTCGTAATCTGCTCATCGGTTAGCTTATTTAAATATGGCAAAATTAGTTGAAAGTTTGCCTCAGCATATTTGTAATTTCTGGACTTACCTATTATTTTGATAATTCCATTGGTCGTTTGTTTTGGGTTGTGCATTATTAACCCTGGAAGTAAATGATCTAGAAGATCCTTGTCCTTATCAATTTTTTTCGACTGAATGTGTGAGATAAATCCTTTAGGAACGCAACCGTCGATTGATAAAGGGATTATTGTTATGCTTTCTCTAAAGGCTGCTATCCCTGATTCTTGAACACACCACAATGAAGAAAAGTAATTATTACTAAGCAAGCAGATGAACAAATCTGCTTTCTTTAATTCTTCAAGCAACTTTATTCTCCATTCCGCCGAAACTTCAATATCTTCATGGGCCAAAAATGAATTTATGCCAATGGAGGTTAGCTCATTTTTAACACGTCCGGCTAAAGCCTTATCGCTAGTTTGATAACTGATGAATGCGTAAGAGTCCATATTATTAAGTTTGGTGGTCAACAAATTATTGTTTAGCCGGGTAGGTCGGGCATGCTGTTGTTGCCCGACATTTCTGCGGACAAATACATCATCCGATTTTGGCTTTGTTCTCTGATATACAATTATCGATAATGAAATGTCGGGCAACGCTTAGCTGTTGCCCGACCTACAGGGCTATGGTGCAAAAGTGACCTGTTGGTAAGGTTCGCCTTTATGGTGGCTGCTTACCTGAATAGTCACTTTTTGATTGAGCTTATTGAGAAAGCCAATAAGGCGTTCTTGGCTAAATCGGCTAAATTTGGCACACATAATCGCGGAAACTTCCGGTTGTTTAATGCCAAGATAATCAGCGGCCTCTTGTTGGCTCAAGCTGCGTGCCTTCAAAATCTTCATAACCTGAACGCCAAGAGCGGCGCGGGTATAGAGTTCGTCAGCATCGTCGAGGCCAAGATCGGCAAAAATATTGCCGGAGCCCATTTCAAATTCAATTTCAGTGTTCTTTTTAGTGGTCATTTTTTGCGTGCTCCTGTGCTTCTTTGTAACGTTTTTTAATCAAATCCACGTCCAGCTTTGGGGTCGCAATGCCTGACTTTGACTTTTTCTGAAAGGCATGAAGGACGTATAGTTTTTCGCCAATTTGAACCCCATAAACCAACCTGTAAGCCCTGTAGGTCGGGTTAGCGATAGCGTAAACCCGACATTTCCAGCTTCGATGCGTCGGATCGCCTAAAAGCGCCTACTGTTGGTACGCTATCGCTAACCCGACCTACCCGGCTATTGTTAGTAGGCGCCCCATCCGTGCTTTAGTTAATCAAAAAACCTATTTCCGTGAGCAATACAAGGCTTCGACTTGCTGCCTTGCCCACGGCGTCTTCCTCAAAAACTTCAGGCTCGATTTGATACTGGGGTCGTTATTGAAGCACCGGATGTCGATCAATCGGCCCAGTTCGTCCCAGCCGTACTCGGCTACCAGCTCGGTGAGCACGGCTTCCAAGGTGATGCCATGCAATGGGTTTCCGGGTTGATTAGCAGTCATACGTTAATCTTCATGCTCGTAACGACGTTGAATCGCCTCATCGCGAGCATCATTGATTTCGCGCATGATGCTACCGACGTCCGCCTGTTTAGTGCTGCCTTGGAACTGACCGGTCAATACGACTTGCGGGTTCAACTCGCCGGTCTCGTAGAGCTTCCATATCTCTTTGCCGTACTGGGTGGCCAGCAGTTCTGGGGCAAAGCGGCCAAAATAATCGGCTAAATTGCCGACATCGCGCTCCAGCATCCTGGCGGCATTATTATTGGCCGACGCGTCAACGGCTTGCGGCAGGTCGATGATGACCGGCCCATGAGCGTCAACCAGGATGTTGTATTCGGAAAGATCGCCATGCACCAATCCGGCACACAGCATTCTGACCACTTCTCTGATCAGCAAGCCGTGGTATTCCAGCGCTTGCTCCCGACTCAATTCAAGATCGTTAAGCCTGGGCGCGGCGCTGCCGTTTGCATCGGTGACCAACTCCATCAACAACACCCCTTCGACGAAGTTATAAGGTTGAGGAACACGCACACCGGCGGCGGCAAGACGATATAAGGCATCGACCTCGGCATTTTGCCAAACCTCTTCCTGCTGCTTACGCCCGAACCGGGTGTTTTTTTCCATCGCGCGCGCCTGACGGCTATTTCGCACCTTGCGCCCTTCCTGATACTGGGCCTGCTTGTGGAAACCGCGTTGGTTAACGTCCTTATAGACTTTAGCGCAGCGTATCTCGCCTTCAGAGAGTACCACGTAGACAGCCGCCTCTTTGCCGCTCTTTAGCGGGCGAATAACCTCGTCAACGAGGCCATCCCGCACCAGCGGTTCAATACTTTTTGGAGTTTTCATAGCCGCCCTTAGACACTGCCCTGATAAAAATTAAAAACATTCGCGGCCTTTTTCTTCAACCTAA
>JBCKWP010000070.1:0-9077 GCA_038922455.1 Methylobacter sp.
ACTTGGCAGCAAAATCTAATCGAATTGCACGTTGCTCGGTAATTCGATTATAAATATCCCGCGCCTGCCGGTAGCGTTTGTCTTGGTCGGCAATGGCTAGCTGTTGACCCTGAATCGCAGCCAAGCCTCGCCCCAACAGCGTGGACGATTTTTTATCTGTGGTGGCGATAGTGTGGCTTGCAGTGCGGATTACCGGAAATTGATCAGTCATGTGAACTTCCAGCTTGATTGGTAACTTCCAATATCAACTGGCCTAATTCGGTGCTGCCCAGTAATCGGACTTTGGATTGTCTGGCAAGTTCGATTGCATTGGCGGTGTAATTGCCGGTAGTGACTACCCAGGCGCTATGGCATTGATAATAGGCCATGCCGGATAACGCTTCTTGTACCGCGCTTACGCCGACGCTGCCAACGTAGCATTTGGCCTGCACGGCGATACGCTGCCGGTCTTTGTCTAAAATCAGGTCTGCACCATAGTCGCCGGTTACGGGTGTTGTTTCTATTTGATAACCGTGGCTTCTGAATAATTCGGCAAGGTAATCTTCAAACTCGGTGCCGCTGAGTTTTTTTAGTTCGTCAACATGCAGCATTCCATAACGCTGTTGCCAGCGCTCATGCTCATCCTGTTTATGGCGCAATTCGTTGTGTTGTTGTTTGGCAAAGGCCAAGGTGTCGCGTAAATAACGGGATTGTGGGTCTTTGGAAGTTGTCGCCTGCTTGGCCGGTGTATCGTTCTGTTTATAGCGTAAGTCTTTGCTGTGTTGTTTGGCAAAAGCTAACGAATCGAGCGCATAGCGGGCTTGCGGGTCTTTTTTAGGGGGCGGTGCTTGGTTGCCGTATATCCAGTTTTTTAGCCAGTTCATGAGTAAGGATTGCTTGCTGATCCATTCAATTCAGAGTGGGTTGGGCTAAGGATAGTCGAGCAAATGGGGAGGTTTTGTCAACACTTTTCGAGCCACGCTTCCTGACCATAACATCAAGTAATAACCGGTTATTAGGTATTAGGGTCTGACCCTAATACCGCTACCAGTCATGCATTGAGCTATTGAATTATAATAATTAAGACTAAATATTTACCCTGCATTCTAAAATAATGATCACTTTAAAAACAATGACTTGAACAATTGTATATTATTTTTTATGATGCAATTTTTAATAAACGATCTTCGCAAGCTATTGTTTATTGCTACGATGTAAATTTTAAATCAAATGTTAAATTTATAAGTGATTGATTTATTAGTGGTTAAGATGACTGGTAGCAGCATTAAGGTCTGACCCCTTTTGACCCCTTCTTTTCTCTTTGCAAGCTTGATTGCCTCACTATCGCTTTCTAATAAAATGATTATCATAGGCGGCGTTTTGTGTTTTGGCCTTTTTGCTTCCAAGTATTTAAGTCGCGTTTTTAAACTCATCCATCCAATCTCACAAAATTAATTATCTTATCACCCGGCAATGGCTGCCATCCTAATCAGGTGTATTCAGTCGCTAATTTGTGGCCGTTGTGTTCATTGCCCCTTATGAATAAAATACGCCCAGGTTGCGACCAGCCTGCTTCAAGTTTTGCCAATCTCGTTTTTAGATTCATTGATTGCCCTATAGTTTCGAGATACGCTGTTCCAGTTCAGAATCGACAATAACCTTCCCGATTCGCTCCAGCATCCAAACAGCTTTTGACAATAATTGGAGGTAGATACAAATTAAACAGGAAATTTTGCATTTTTCATCATGAGCGGTTGCAATTCGCCCCTACTCTGCAGTGTAGATGGGCGTTGCTTCAATACGGGCATCGATCTGTTTTAAGACTTCCTGGTAAACCGGACTGTTTACGGATTCAAAGCGTTGCTTAAATTCGTCTGCATTCATGTGCTCGGGAAGATCTCTGGGATCCGGCATGAAATCGCTGTAATCTTTGATTCCGGACATGGCTTTTTGCATTTTCCGGGCATTTTCCGGCGATGATATGGCCATTTCACCAAAGCGGGTACCGGCTTTGTCGGCAGCCAAATCAATAAAACTAAAACCACTGCCGCCTTGTGCATCGCTTAATTCTTTTTCTTCACCGGCTATTTGGGCTGCTTGCTTGTTTACCGACACGGTCAGCGCCGCCGAACCTATAAAATGCTGGGCCAAATCGATGCGTTTATATAAAAAAGCCGCGTATTGTTGCCCGGTCGTAGGCGTAGTTTCAGGCATGGACAGGAGCTTTTTGGTCTCCTTTTTGTTGACATACTCGTTGATCGTGGCAATGACAACTCTGTTTTCATCTATCGCGGTTTCCAGTGTAGAGCGCTGATAAGCCAGTTCGAACAACGGGCGCAGCAAGTCCGCCAGCGATAAACGCCATGCCGGGTCATGTTTGGCAACGATGTCGGCCAGTTTTTGCTGATAACTGTTTAGCGTAGAATTATCGCCTGCATAAGTCAGGAAGTTTCGTGCTTGAATCAAGGTATCTTTATTGGGAAAGTAGGTAATACTGAGTTTTTGGTCGTCAATTTTAACCGCTTTGATAGGACGGGTAGCCAGGATGAAATATTCGTTCAACGACGAATGCTGAATAAGGGTATCGATTACAAAGGCAGCCAATTTTGCCGGGAGCAATAGTTTTCCGGCTTTAAACTTGGTGATAACAGGAAGATCGTTGCCCTCAATGTTGCCCAATCTAAAGCTGATATTCAAATACTTACCCAGGCTATTTTGAGGCAAAGTCAGGGTAACTTTAAATCTCAACTGATTGTTTTTCAGCTCCAATTTGACTGCGCTTTTGCTGTAGCGATTTAATAAATAATTACCTGACAGATTGAGATCGGCTTCGCTCAATTCGATGATGCCGATTTCATCAGGTTTCGTTTTAGAACCTTCATGCAGGATTTTTTTTGCCCTGACCAAATCGTCACGCGTTGGCGACCAGCCCACTTCCAGCTCGGGCTTGTCGCCAACGCCGAAAAAAACCAGCATCGTGCATAAAATCACCAGCGCAATTAGGCAATAGAGCGGGATTCGAAATAAAATTTTCATGCGCCGCTTAGGAAAATTCCAGTTTGAATCCAGCTGATTTCAAATAATCGGCTTCCTGAATTAAGTCGGCATGGGTCAGCGGCGCCTGCACCAGCCAATGCTCTGGGAACTGTAGGCGGATTTTTGATTTTATTAGCGATATTTTAAAATCAGGCAGCTCATGCTCCTGGCGATTGCGGTGCAGCAACACCGACAAGCGCAAAATAACCGTCAGCAAGGGTGCGTCAATATTCCACGGGGGGGGGCAAATTATTAAAATGAGTGTGTGAAAATTTACGTCGGTGCGCTCTAACGATGACTGACAATAAAATCTGATCCTGCCTAGAAAAACCGGCAAAGTCGCCATTTTCAATGATGTAAGCGCTGTGTTTATGGTATTGACTGTGAGCGATGTCTTGCCCCATCTCATGCAGGTCTGCGGCCCAGTTTAAAAACTGCACGACGCCTTCGTGGTTAGAGCTGCAAAAGTCGCCACCCAATTGCTCCAATAGTGAGCTGATCGTCCGCTTAATACTGGAGGCGTGTTCTTTATCGATATGATAACGATCCGCCAGAGCCTGTACGGTTGCAGAGCGAATATCATGATCATAAAGTCGCCCCAGTAAATCCTGAATCAAGCCTTCCCTAAGCGCGCCATCGGAAACGGTCATTTGCTCAATGCCCAGGCTTTTAAAAGTGGCGTAGACAATAGCCACGCCGCCTGGAAATACCGGGAGACGTTCAGGGTCGAGTTCCGGCAAGTTAAGTTCATCAACATGACTGCACTGGTTGATATGGGCGACCAGATGCTCCAGACCTTCCCGGGTTATGCCGTTATTGCTCCAGTTTTTGACTTTAAGAACTTTATCGATAGCGCGTAAGCTGCCGGATGCACCGATGGCTTCGTCCCAGTTTGTACGCTGAAACCGTTTTTGGATCGGTTCAAGCTGCTGCTCGGCGAACAAGGTTGCCTGGGTAAAGGCTTTTTTGGACAGGTTGCCATCCTTAAAAAAGGCATTGCTGACCAGCACACAGCCCATGGGTAGGCTTTCTTTTAATCTGGGCGTATCGCCTGAGCCTATGATGTACTCGGTGCTGCCGCCGCCTATGTCCATAACCAGGCGTAAGTTGGCGTTGCTGCCCAAATTGTGCGCAACGCCTTGATAGATTAAGCGGGCTTCTTCTATGCCTGAAATAATATGGATGGGATGGTTGAGTGCTTTTTCAGCCTTGTCCAAGAACTGTTGCGAGTTTTTAGCCATGCGCAAGGTGCTGGTACCGACCACGCGGACGCTTTCCGCCGGAAAATTGCGGATTCGTTGCCCGAACCGCTCCAGACACTCTAAAGCTCTCTCCTGGGTATCGGTATCGAGATAGTTTCTTTTGTCCAGACCGGAAGCCAGCCTGACCATTTCCTTAAGGCGGTCGAGCGTTTGTAAATTGCCATCAGTTAAACTGCAAACAATCATGTGAAAACTGTTAGAGCCAAGGTCAACAGCGGCAACGATTTCAGGTGGGTTCTTCGGCACGGGTAATCCAGTTTTGTCTATGAGGCATGTTAATATCGGATAAGGTTAAAGGTTCAAGGTTAAAGGTTCAAGGGGTTTTTTACATCTTGAACCTTGCACATTTAACCTTGCGCCTTTAACCTCTACACCTTGACCTTTAACCTTGTACCTTAAAGCATGAATGCATTATCCCTGCGTAATCTTAAGAAAACCTATAATAATGGCTTTGAAGCCTTAAAAGGTATCGATCTTGATGTCGAGGCCGGTGACTTTTTTGCGTTGCTGGGGCCGAATGGTGCCGGTAAGTCAACCGCCATAGGCATTATCAGTTCATTGGTCAATGCAACCAGCGGCTCGGTCAGTATCTTCGGGCATGATTTAAGACGTGATCGGGAAACAGCCAAAAGCTGCATTGGTCTGGTTCCGCAGGAAATCAATTTCAACCAGTTCGACACCGTCAAAAGCATCTTGCTCAATCAGGCCGGTTATTATGGTACGCCGCGCAAACTGGCCTTGCAACGCACCGAATACTGCCTGAAACAAATGGATTTGTGGGACAAGCGCGATACCGTTTCCAGGCGCTTGTCAGGCGGCATGAAGCGCCGGGTCATGATAGCCAGAGCGCTGGTGCATGCACCCAAATTACTGATTCTTGACGAGCCAACCGCAGGCGTCGATATAGAAATACGCCGTTCCATGTGGCAAATGATGCAGGACATCAATCAGCAAGGCACGACGATCATTTTAACCACGCACTATCTGGAAGAAGCGGAAAGCCTATGCCGCAATATCGCCATCATCAACCATGGGGAAATTGTTGAAAATTCCGATATGGCAAGCTTACTGGCGAGGCGGCATGTGGAACATTTCGTGCTGGATCTGGCGCAACCCATCGCTACGGTGCCGGTCATTGAAGGCTACCAGATCGAGCGCGCGGAAGGCAAATCGCTTAATGTCGCCGTACCTAAAGAGCATGGGCTTAACAAGCTGTTTAGCCAGCTAAGCGCACAGCATATCGAAGTCGTCAGCTTAAAAAACAAAACCAACCGGCTAGAACAGTTATTTATGGATTTGATCGACTCGAACCCAACAGGAGTTCAACGATGAATTACTCCATTGCCTTTAGAACCATTGTTACCAAGGAAATCCTTCGTTTTATCAGGATCTGGCCACAAACCCTGCTGCCGCCCGCCATCAGCACTGCACTGTATTTCTTGATTTTCGGAAAATTGATCGGCGACCGTATCGGCACTATCAGCGGCGCCAGCTACATGGATTATATCGTCCCCGGCATTATCCTGATGTCGGTTATTAGCCATTCTTACGCCAATGTGGTGTCTTCGTTTTACTCGACCAAATTCCAGCGCAATATTGAAGAGCTGCTGGTTGCCCCAATACCCAACTGGGTGATTTTAAGCGGCTATGTCAGCGGCGGTATTATCCGTGGAGTGCTGGTGGGCGTTGTAGTAACTTTAATATCCCTGCTGTTTGCTGATATCAAGGTCAATAATATCGCCATTGCCCTGACTATCGTCGTGCTAACCGCCACCGTATTTGCTTTGGCCGGTTTTATCAATGCGCTACTTGCGGAAAGTTTTGACGATATTTCGATTATCCCGAACTTTGTATTAACCCCCTTAAGCTATCTGGGCGGCGTTTTCTATTCGGTCGATATGCTGCCCGGCGTTTGGCAAAGCATATCAATGGGAAATCCCATTTTATACATGGTCAACGCCTTTCGTTACGGCTTGATCGGCGTGACCGATATTGATATTCAGCTGACCTTTATCATTACCGGCGGATTTATTATTACCTTGACCTTGTTTAGCCTTTACCTTTTGCATAAAGGTATTGGCATTAAAAATTAGCTGAATGTCGTAATGACGAACTGTCAGGTTATCCTGCCTGACACCCTTCGGGTTAATGCAAATAATTTGTCCCGGAATCCAGACTACAAGGATGTACACAGATTGCCATCCATGGCACTCGACAACTGCTCACGCCAAGCACTTACATCCTGGTAACACTTTCAAAGGGCTAACCCACTACAATTGGTTATAATGCCTCACGCACATTCCCAAACGAGCTGATACAGGTAGACCTTATGACCTTAATAACACAGACTATAGCTAAATCTCAACGCTACTTTGAAGATCAATTAGCCGCGATAAAATCCAGCGAGAACTATCAAAAACTGCTGGCTATGCCGCCACTACAACGCTGGGCGACAGTGCTCGGATTATTCCTGTTGTCGCAGTTGGTGGTGTTTGGAAGTTTATATTTAATTTTCGGTAAGATTGTTGTTATCGGCTTTTTTGCCAGCATCCTGGCCGGACTGGCTACAGGCCTTGGTGCTTTACCTGTCCTGTTTTTCAAAGACATCTCTAAAAACCTGTTCAACAGCATGCTCGGTGCCGCCGCCGGGGTCATGCTGGCGGCAACCGCCTTTTCTCTGCTGGTTCCCGGCATGGCGTACGGCAACCTGATCTGGCCGGGCAAAGGCATTTATATCGTGTCGATAGGCATGATGATCGGCGCGTTATTTATTCATTATGCCGACCGCCAGTTGCCGCATGTACACCTTGATTCAATTGCTGATGTCAGGCTGAATTCCCTAAACAAAGTCTGGCTGTTCATCATCGCAATCACCCTCCATAACTTTCCTGAAGGCATGTCTGTCGGGGTCAGTTTCGGTTCCGGCGAAATGAAAAACGGTGTGGTTTTGGCTATCGCGATAGCCCTGCAAAATATTCCCGAAGGCCTAGCCGTCGCCCTGCCTTTGGTCGGGTTAGGTTACAATAAATGGCGGGCCGTTGGCATCGCCACGCTAACCGGCCTAGTGGAGCCGGTCGGCGGCTTACTCGGCATTACCATGGTCACCTTATTCCAACCCATCCTGCCGATAGCCATGGGCTTTGCGGCAGGTGCGATGCTGTTTGTGATCAGCGAAGAAATTATTCCCGAGACCCATTCCGATGGCCGTTCGCGCTATGCCACCTTTGCACTGATGATCGGCTTCATCATTATGATGACCTTGGACAACATGCTGGGTTAACTCCTCACTATCATTAAGTTAAGGAACGTGCATAAAATAATCTGTACAAATGGATTTATCGTAGGAGCGGCTTCGCCTAAAAGCGCCTACTGTTGGTAGCCGCGATAATCGCGGCTAAAGCCGCTCCTACCTCAATAACAGTGTACACAGGAAAAATACAAAATGGATCAACTACAAAGCTATTTACAACATTTTCTAGCGTCACTGAGCACCGCCCCCTATATTTTCGAAACGCTTCAAGGCTCTTTACAGAATTTTTTATTGTTGCTAAATAATGGCAACTTCGGCGAAATATCAACCACGGCGCTGACCAGCTTTGCCCTGATTGCAGCCGCTGAAATCGGCGATAAAAGCCAGCTGGTGTGCATGACACTGGCATCCAGACACAGAGCCATGCCGGTTTTGCTGGGCGCTATCGCCGCCTTTGCCTTTTTAAACACCCTGGCCGTTATTTTTGGCGTAGCCATTGCCAGCTGGCTGCCAGGACATATCGTCGCGACCATCGTCGCAGTCCTGTTTGCCGCGTTCGGCATTCATTCCTTGCGCGTGGAAATGGACGATGAAAATGTGGAGGTTAAGGAAAAAAGCGGTCACGGGATTTTCTTGACCACTTTTTTATTGATTACCGTGGCTGAATTCGGCGACAAAACCCAATTGGCGGTTGTCGGCCTGAGCAGCACCACCGTGCCGACCGCCGTATGGCTGGGTTCGACAGTCGCGTTGGCATCGACATCAGCCCTAGGGATTCTGGCCGGACGGACTATCTTGCAGAAGGTTCCGTTAGTGCTGCTGCACAAGATCAGCGGAACCCTCTTCCTGATGCTGTCGGCTTATGCTGGCTATCGGGCTTATATCGGCTACATAGCTTAAAAAAGGACTCACCAAGCTCCCACGGCATGTCCTACACGAACACTGCAAGTTAGACCTTCCAGGCTTTAAAAACCCTTCGACAGTGCTCAGGACAGGCCTGGAAGGTCTGCTTAGCTTTCAAACCGACGACACCTTCGGCATCTGCCTCAGCTTTTCAACCACCTTATCGCCAAACTCCTCGGTGCTGATCATGGTCACGCCGCTGCCCGGCTTGGACAGGTCGGCGGTCGAATAACCGTCGCCAAACACGCCTTGCATCGCATCCCAGACATTCTTGGCTTCTTCGACCATGCCGAAACTGTTTTCCAACATCATCGCCACCGAGCCGATCATCGAATAAGGATTAGCGATATTTTTCCCTGCAATGTCTGGGGCCGAACCATGCGACGGTTCGTAATAAGCTTTTTCATCGCCGATACAGGCGGAAGGCATCAGCCCCAGTGAACCCAAGATACCGCCGCCCTGATCGCTGAGTATGTCGCCGAACATGTTTTCCATGACCATTACGTCGAACTAAGTGGGTTTCAAACACAGATTAGTCGCGGCCGAATCGACCAGCTGATGGATGACCTCCACGTCGGGATAGTCTTTAGCCACTTCATCCAGTATTTCATTCCACAACACGCTGGATTTCAGCACATTGCTTTTAT
>JBCKWP010000071.1:0-8850 GCA_038922455.1 Methylobacter sp.
AAAACATTTGCAACGACTAGCACAGCCAAACACGTTATTTTAAAAAATCAGTTAATCCATGCAACAAGACCCCATGACCACCAAGATAACACCCGTTGTTGATCAGTACGCTGCCAGCCGCGTACCGGGCATTTCGGCACATACGCCCGTCACCCTTGACACGCGCGGCAGACCCTTGCGCGACCTGCGCATTTCAGTAACCGACCGCTGCAACTTTCGCTGCACCTACTGCATGCCCAAGTCAGTATTCGACAAGGACTACCAATATTTACCAAAATCCAATTTTTTGAACTTCGAAGAAATCACCCGCATGACTCGCCTGTTCGTCGCACACGGTGTCGAGAAAATCCGCCTCACCGGCGGCGAACCCTTGCTGCGTAAAAACCTCGAGGTTTTGATCGGGATGCTGACCGCCCTCAAGACGCATGACGGCAAACCATTGGATATCTCCCTCACCACCAACGCCTCGCTGCTGTCCAGACAAGCTCAGGCGCTCAAGGCCGCAGGCCTGCAACGCGTCACTGTCTCGCTCGATTCGCTCGATGAAGCTACATTCCGCGCTATGAACGACGTGGATTTTCCGATGGCCGATGTGTTAAATGGCATAGCCGCTGCGCACGACGCGGGCTTTTCGTCCATCAAGATCAACATGGTGGTCAAGAAAGGTGTCAACGATCAGGACGTCGTTGCGATGGCGCGGCACTTCAAGGGTAGCGGCCACATCGTGCGCTTCATCGAATTCATGGACGTGGGCTCCTCCAACGGCTGGCGTATGAACGATGTCGTGCCCTCTGCCGAGATCGTGCGCATGATCAACGCCGAGATGCCGCTCATCGCAGCGAAATCCAACTACACCGGTGAAGTCGCCCAGCGCTGGGCCTATGCGGATGGCAGCGGCGAAATCGGTCTAATCTCCAGCGTGACGCAGGCCTTTTGTTCCACCTGCACGCGCGCCCGACTCTCGACCGATGGCAAGCTGTACACCTGCCTGTTCGCGCAGTCCGGCCATGATTTGCGCGCGCTCATGCGTTCGGGCAAGAGCGACCAGCAAATCGCCGGTGTCATAGGTTTGATCTGGAACCAGCGTGCAGACAATTATTCGGAACTTCGCACAGAAGAGACGGCGCGAAGCACGAAAGTTGAGATGTCTTATATTGGCGGTTGACGCTTTCATCCACACTAAACCAGAATTTGCCGACGCCCCGATCCGTTTCGGCGCGGCATTAACGCTATAATTAGCAGTTGCGTGAACCCATAAACGACTTATTCAGTAAGGACTATCTATGCAGGCTCTACCCATCAAAACCGTTGAATTCGAGCGTCCGCAGATGGATCTGGGCACCAGTTGCACCGCCAATGCTTGGGCGCGCGTGCCTACAGAGTTGTCGCTGACTGAAAAAGCAGCACTCAAAGCGCGCATCAAACACCTGCTAAAAGAGCAGCAAGCGGTGCTGGTCGCGCATTATTATGTGGATGCTGATTTGCAGGAATTGGCGGATGAGACTGGTGGGTGCGTGTCGGATTCACTCGAGATGGCGCGTTTCGGCCGCGACCATCCAGCTAAGACTGTGGTGGTGGCTGGCGTAAAATTTATGGGCGAGACCGCGAAGATACTCAGTCCGCATAAACGTATTTTGATGCCTGATCTCGACGCAACTTGCTCTCTCGATTTGGGCTGTCCTGCGGACGAGTTCACTGCATTTTGCGATGCGCATCCTGACCGTACCGTCGTGGTCTATGCCAACACCAGTGCAGCGGTGAAGGCGCGCGCCGATTGGATGGTGACGTCTTCTATCGGCCTGCAAATCGTCTCGCACCTGCATGCGCAGGGCAAAAAAATCCTCTGGGCACCGGATAAGCATCTAGGCAACTATATACAGAAAAAAACCGGCGCCGACATGTTGATCTGGCAGGGCTCCTGTTTGGTGCACGATGAGTTCAAGGCAATCGAATTGGAATTATTGAAACGCGAACACCCACGCGCCAAGGTACTGGTCCATCCGGAGTCGCCGGCAGCCGTGATCGCACTGGCCGACGAGGTCGGCTCGACCTCGCAATTGATTGCGGCCACACAATCGCTCGATGCCGATGAGTTCATTGTCGCGACCGATAGTGGCATTCTATACAAGATGAAACTGGCCGCGCCCGGCAAACGCTTCATTGAGGCACCGACGGCGGGCAATAGCGCAACCTGCAAAAGTTGTGCACACTGTCCGTGGATGGCGATGAATGGCCTGCAAAATCTGGCCGAGGTGTTGGAGTCGGGCAGGAACGAGGTTCACGTTGATGCGGACATCAGCCGCAAAGCACGCATCTGTATTGATCGGATGCTTAGCTTTGCCGCGCAACATGCTGCCAACGTCCGCCCTTCGGCGGATTTGGCGAAGGAACAAAAGTTGTTTTCAGGGATAGGCCCGGCATGAACCTGTTAAAAAATTCGCACAGTGCGTGCCTTGACATATTCATTCCATAGCTGAGAGTCGGCGCGGGACACGATCAATCGACGACCAAATCTAGGCACTATTATAGTAGCGTTTAAAAACTATGTTGACATGAATATGGTTTTTAGTCGATACTATAAGCGTCTATCTAAGTGCGGCGCTAGGAAGCTCCGGGGTCATGCTCAAGCAGCTCGCAAACACTCACAAGGTGAAGAAAAGCGATGAGGTGTCGGTGCAGAACATGTGCAAACCAAGCATGCTCACGACGGGTATGAGGTCATGCTCCGGGCTTAACTTGATCACATTCTCACCTTGGATTTTCTCGGTGTTCTCTTTAGTTACTTTCGAGGTTAACTTATGTCAATTACATTGACTGAAAATGCAGCAAAACAGATTCAGCGCCAGATTGTAAAGCGCGGTAAGGGGATTGCCTTGCGTATCGGTGTCAAGAAAGTGGGCTGTACCGGCCTGGCGCATACTTTCGACATCGCTGACGAAATTCACGCGACCGATCACAGCTTCGAGTCGCATGACGCCCGCGTGCTGATCGATGCCGACAGTCTGGTATTCCTCGACGGCTCGCGCATCGACTTCGTCACCGAAGGACTCAAGCAAATGTTCAAATTTGACAATCCCAACGTCGAAAGCGAGTGTGGCTGCGGCGAGAGTTTCAACGTGAAAAAGCCCAAGCTAGATGTACAAAATACCGAGGTAACACCATGAACGCAGTTGCTGAAAACATCCAGGCCGCTTTGCCCCCAGCTATTATCTTTACCGACAGCGCGGCGACCAAAATCGCTGATTTGATTGTCGAAGAAGGCAACCCCGACTTGAAACTACGTGTTTATATTCAGGGTGGCGGCTGCTCTGGCTTCTCCTACGGATTCACCTTTGACGAAGTCGTCAACGAAGACGACACGACGGTAATCAAGAACGGAGTGTCGCTATTGATTGATGCAATGAGCTACCAGTACCTGGCGGGGGCCGAGGTTGATTACAAAAACGATCTCGAAGGTACGCAGTTCGTCATCAGAAATAATCCAAGCGCTAAATCTACCTGCGGTTGCGGGTCGTCCTTCTCAGCTTAACTTAGGAACACATCATGAGCGCAGTACTGCAAAACCTCGTCAACCAGCCCTACAAGCACGGCTTCGTCACCGACATCGAGTCTGATGTCGCGCCGAAAGGCTTGGATGAAAACACCATCCGGATGATTTCGGCCAAAAAGAACGAACCTGAATGGCTGCTCGATTTCCGGCTCAAGTCGTATGAGGCATGGCTCAAGATGGAAGAGCCGACGTGGCCTAACGTCCACTTCCCGAAAATTGATTATCAGGTGATCAGCTACTACGCTGCACCCAAGCAGAAGCCGAAGTTAAAAAGCATGGACGAGGTCGATCCTGAGTTGTTGCGCACCTTCGAGAAACTGGGCGTACCGCTGCATGAGCGCATGGCAATGGCCGGCGTTGCAGTCGACGTTATTTTTGACAGCGTGTCGGTGGCGACCACCTACAAGCACAAGTTGGCCGAGGTCGGCGTCATTTTCTGTTCGATGTCGGAAGCGGTGCTAGAGCATCCGGAGCTGGTGCAAAAGTATCTCGGTACGGTGGTACCGACGGGCGATAACTTTTACGCCGCGCTTAACTCGGCAGTGTTCACCGACGGCTCGTTCTGCTTCATCCCCAAGGGCGTCAAGTGCCCGATGGATTTGTCGACCTACTTCCGTATCAACACCGAGGAAACAGGTCAGTTCGAACGCACACTCATCATTGCCGAGGAAGGGGCGTCGGTCTCTTACCTCGAAGGCTGTACGGCACCCGCATTCAGCTCCAACCAGTTGCATGCGGCGGTGGTCGAGCTGGTTGCGCTCGATAACGCCGACATCAAGTACTCAACGGTGCAGAACTGGTATGCGGGGGATGAAAACGGCATCGGCGGCGTTTACAATTTCGTCACCAAGCGCGGTTTGGCCAAAGGCGTGAATTCGCGCATTTCGTGGACACAGGTCGAGACCGGCTCGGCGATTACCTGGAAGTATCCTTCCGTCGTATTGCTTGGCGACAACTCGGTCGGCGAGTTCTATTCGGTCGCGGTCACCAATCACCTGCAGCAGGCCGACACCGGCACCAAGATGATCCATATCGGCAAGAACACCCGTAGCACCATCGTCAGCAAAGGCATCTCGGCTGGCCGTTCCAACAACAGCTACCGTGGACTGGTCAGGATTGGAGCCACTGCCGACGGGGCGCGTAATTATTCACAATGCGACTCGATGCTGATTGGCGACCAGTCCGGCGCCAACACCTTCCCCTACATCGATGTGCGCAACAATACCGCCCAGATTGAGCACGAAGCCTCGACTTCGAAGATCGGCGAGGACCAGTTATTCTACTTCGCGCAGCGCGGCGTCAACGCCGAGGCAGCCGTGTCGATGATCATCAACGGATTCTGCAAAGACGTATTTCAACAATTACCCATGGAGTTTGCGGTCGAAGCGACCCAGCTGCTCAGTTTCAAATTAGAAGGAAGTGTCGGATGATTTACCAAGACAGCAAGACCATACTGGAAGTACGCGGGCTATGTGCCAGCGTGAACGGCATCGAAATTCTGAAAGGCCTGGACTTCACCGTGAAGAGCGGTGAGGTGCACGCCATCATGGGGCCGAACGGCTCGGGCAAGAGCACCTTCTCCAAGGTGCTCGCGGGTCACACGGCGTATGAAGTTACGGCCGGCACCGCGCTGTTCGAAGGTCAGGATCTGTTCGAGCTTGCCCCCGAAGAGCGCGCGCTTGCCGGCGTGTTTCTCGCCTTTCAGTATCCGATCGAGATACCCGGTGTCGCCAACAGCCAGTTCCTGCGACTGACTTATAATACGGTGCAGGCACAGCGCGGCAAGGAAGAACTTGACCCGCTTGAATTTGACGACTTCGTGCGCGAAAAGATGAAGCTGCTCGAAATGAGTCCCGATTTTCTCGACCGTAACGTCAACGAAGGCTTCTCCGGTGGCGAGAAGAAGCGCAACGAAATCTTGCAGATGGCGCTGCTCGAACCAAAACTGGCGATCCTCGACGAGACCGATTCCGGCCTCGACATCGACGCGCTCAAGATCGTTTCTCAAGGCGTCAACCACCTCACCAACAAAGACAATGCCATTGTGCTGGTGACGCATTACCAGCGCCTACTGAACTATATTGTGCCTGATTTTGTACACGTCATGGAGGCAGGTCGCATCATCAAGACCGGCGGCAAAGAGCTGGCGCTCGAACTTGAAACGCGCGGCTACGACTGGGTCTCTGCCGAGTATCAGGCGGCGATGGCAACAGCATGAGCACAGTCACCTCTATTCGCCGACCCGCTGCGGGCACCCTAGAAACGCTGCTGGTAGGCCAGCCGCAGTTGCCGACCAGTCCGTTGGCGTGGATCAACGCGCTACGCGCCGAGGCGGCCAATCGACTCGACGTGCTGACGCTGCCCACCCTGCGTGACGAGGATTGGCGCGTTACCGATATTTCACCTCTTACCAAGCTGTCGTTTGCTCCAGCACTCAGCGCAACCACTCTGGAAGCCGCCGATATTGCGCATTTTTATATTGAAGAAGCAACCACCCGACTGGTGTTTGTTGATGGACTCTATGCGCCCCAGTTGTCTAGTGCGTCTTCAGACAACGGTGTGGTGGTGTCCAACCTGCCGACGGTACTTGCCACGCACGCCGTTGCGATTGAAGCACATCTCGGCCGTCATGCAGCCTTCCCTGATAACGCATTCGCTGCGCTCAATACCGCTTTCATGCAGGATGCGGCAGTAATTGTAGTGCCGCGCAACGTGGCGCTTGCAGCGCCGGTGCATCTGCTGTTTATTGCGACGCAAAAAGAGCTGGCAAGCTATCCACGTTGCCTGGTGGTTGCCGAATCCGGCAGTAGCGTGACACTGATCGAGGATTACGTCACTTTGCAAGATGAGGCCTATTTCATCAACCCGGTGACCGAAATCGTGCTGGCCGATAATGCGCGCGTTAACCACATTCGAGTGCAGCGCGACAGCGGCAAAGCGTTTCATCTTGCCAATTGCGCAGTGTCCATTGGGCGTTCGAGCAATTATCAATCGGTGAGTGTCGCGCTGGGCGCACGTATTTCTCGCTACAACCTTAACGTGTTACTGGCCGAAGGTGCCGAGTGCGCGGTCGACGGGCTGGCGCTCATCACAGACAGACAGCTGGCCGATACCCATACCTGCATCGACCACACACAGCCGCACGGCGTGAGCCGCCAGCTGCACAAATGCATCGTCGGCGGCAGCGCGCACGCGGTGTTCAACGGCAAGATCATGGTGCGCCAAGGTGCGCAGCGCACCGACTCAATACAGTCGAGCCGCAACCTGCTACTCACCGACAAGGCCCGCGTCGATACCAAGCCGCAGCTGGAGATTTTTGCCGACGACGTGAAATGCGCGCATGGCGCGACCATCGGTCAGCTCGACAGCGAGGAAGTGTTTTATCTGAATAGTCGCGGACTGACCGATAGCGTCGCGCGCAATCTGTTGACTTATGCCTTCGGCGCCGAGGTCATCGAGCGCATCCCCGTCGCCTCACTCAAGCGCCAGCTTGAACAGACGGTGCTCGAACAAACCAGCAGTCCGTTATGAACGCAATTCACACAGCACTAAAATCGCAAACGGCACCTGCCTTCGATGTCGAACGCATACGCGCCGATTTTCCCATTCTCAAGCTCAAGATCGACGGCAAGCCGCTGGTCTATCTCGACAGCGCCGCGTCGAGCCAGATGCCGCAGCCGGTGATCGACCGCCTGGTGCGCTATCAAACCATGCAGCACGCCAATATCCATCGGGCGGTGCACACCCTGTCGGAAACCGCGACCACCGAATTCGAGGCGGCACGGCGCAAGTTGCAGCATTTCATCAATGCGCGTGAAGAGCGCGAGGTGATTTTCACCAGCGGCACCACCGATGCGATTAACCTAGTGATGCACGGCTATGGCCGCAAGTTCATCAAGACCGGTGATGAGATTATTTTGACCACGCTCGAACACCATTCAAACATTGTGCCGTGGCAGATGCTGGCCGAAGAAACTGGTGCAAAAATTCGGGTGGTGCCGATCAACGATGCTGGTGAACTACTGATCGATGAATACGAAAAGCTGTTCAACGCGCGCACCCAATTTGTCGGCGTGATGCATGTTTCGAATGCGCTGGGCACCATCAACCCAGTCAAGCAGATGATAGCGTTCGCACATGCGCACGGCGTGCCGGTGCTGGTGGACGGCGCTCAGGCAGTACCGCACCTGCAGGTTGACGTGCAGGATCTGGATTGCGACTTCTACGCTTTCTCTGGGCACAAGTTGTGCGGCCCAACCGGTATCGGTGTCCTGTATGGCAAGGCCGCGCTGCTCGAAAAAATGCAGCCCTTCAAGGGCGGCGGCGACATGATTCTATCGGTGACCTTTGAAAAAACCACCTATAACACCATCCCGCATAAATTTGAGGCCGGCACGCCGCCCATCGCCGCCGCCATCGGCCTCGGCGCCGCGGTCGATTATCTCTCGGCCATTGGCATGGATGTCATTGCCGCGCACGAACTCGACCTGCTCAATTATGCGACCGAACAGATGATGCGCATGCCCGGCGTGCGCATCATCGGCACTGCCGAGCACAAGGCTGCAGTGCTGTCGTTCGCAGTGGATGGCGTACACCCGCACGACATTGGTACACTACTCAATCAGGAGGGCATTGCGGTGCGCACCGGGCATCATTGCGCGCAGCCAGTGATGCAGCGCCTCAATGTACCTGCCACCTCGCGCGCTTCGTTTGCGTTCTATAACACGCTGGCGGAGGTCGATGCACTGATCGCGGGCATACGTACCGTACAAAAGGTATTCGCATAATGGCTGACTATAAATCTCTCTATCAAGAGGTCATTCTTGATCACAACAAGAAGCCGCGTAATTACGGCACCCTCGAGCACGCGAGCCACTGTGCCGTGGGCCACAACCCGCTGTGCGGCGATCACATCAGTGTGGCGCTCAATTTCGAACGCGAGTGCATAGCCTGCATCGCGTTTCAAGGTGAGTCATGCGCGATCTGCAAAGCGTCGGCGTCGATGATGACGACCGCCATCAAGGGCAAGTCGCGTGCGGACGCGGAAATTCTGATCCAGGAATTTCTCGCCATGGCCACTGGAAAGCTCGACCTTGACAGCCCGAATCAGATCGGCCGGCTCGCGGTGTTCGCCGGTGTGTGCGACCTGCCGACACGCGTCAAATGCGCGATTTTGCCGTGGCACACGCTGCACGCTGCGTTTAATTCGGTCGACAGCACCTCGACCGAGGCAGATGCAGATGCTATGCATGCGCCTATCGGCAACGCATGATGTGCTGCCATTTTTTTACCACAGAGAC
>JBCKWP010000072.1:0-8701 GCA_038922455.1 Methylobacter sp.
TTTGCCGAGGCCGCCGTATTGCCGCTGGTGTTGATTACCGCATGGGGCGGCCTGTTCGATCGCGGCGGCTTGCAATCCGGGCAAACCGTACTGATCCATGCCGGGGCAGGTGGCGTAGGACATGTGGCGATACAACTGGCAAAATTAAAAGGCGCCCGAGTGATTACCACGGTGAGTTCCGAGCAAAAGGCGGAGTTCGTCAAGACGATGGGGGCTGATGAAGCGATTATTTATACGCAAGACAATTTTGCCGATGCGGTCAATAAACTGACCGACGGCAAAGGCGCGGATCTGGTTTTCGATACCGTGGGTGCCGAGGTATTTAAAGAAAGCATCACGGCCACCGCACATTTTGGCCGCCTAGTGACCTTGCTCGATCCGGGCGAATTGAACTTGGCTGAAGTCCGAATGCGCAATTTGTTGATAGGCTTTGAGCTGATGTTAACGCCGATGCTTAGAGATTTAGCCGAGGCAAGAGACAAGCATGTTGAGATTTTAAACCAGTGCGCGCAATGGCTTGATAAAGGGCTGTTAAAAACCCATATCAGCAAACAGTTATCACTGGCAGAGGCCGCTAAGGCGCATGAATTGATTGAAACCGGGCATAGCACCGGAAAAATCGTGCTGGTTGTGTAGCGCCGCATTTATGCGGATACGGAGGGTCGCCGATTCAGGCAATCCTGATTTATGTATAATGGCCCTTGTTAATTAAGTAATGTTGTAAGAGGTTATGGCAGAAAAAACAAAAAAAAGCGGATCGGGTAGATACGACCAGAAAAAAGCGGCAAGCAAATCAAGGTCTCAAAAGTCTCATTGGTTTAGAAATTCAGTCCTGATGGGTATGGTCGGGTTTGCGTTTGTGTTGCTGAGTTATCTAGGCTACCTGGATTACAACGTGCGCAGCCAATTTGAAGGCAAGCGCTGGGCTATTCCCGCGCGGGTTTATGCCAGTCCGGTAGAGCTTTATGCTGGCTATAACCTGACTGCCGCGAAGTTTGAAGAGTTATTGCAGGCGCTGCATTACCGCCAGGATGCCCATTTGTCTTCGGAAGGCACATATTTCAAAAACGGCTTGCAAGTCAGCGTAAAAACCAGGGAGTTTACCTTTTGGGATCAACAGCAACCCAGCGCGGTGATACGGGTAAGCTTTACCGCATCAGGCATAGCCAATATCGTCGATGCGTTACAAAACAAAGACCTTGCCATTGTACGTCTGGATCCTGTGCAAATCGGCAGTTTATATCCCAGAATAAAAGAAGACCGGATTTTAATTAAGCTGAAAGAAGCGCCGGATGCGTTGATTAAGGGATTGCTGGCTTCAGAAGACCGGGATTTTTATCAGCATTTCGGCATCTCATTTAAGGGCATCGCCAGGGCGATGTGGATGAATACGCTGGCCGGTCATACGGTGCAAGGCGGCAGCACCATCACTCAGCAATTGGCTAAGAACTTTTATTTGACCTCCGAACGCAGTTTGACCCGTAAAGTAAAAGAAGCTTTGATGGCGTTGATTCTGGAATACCGCTATAGCAAAGATGAGATTCTGGAAGCGTATTTGAATGAAATATATCTGGGCCAGGATGGTGCCAGCGCGGTACATGGCTTTGGTTTGGCCAGTGAGTTCTATTTCGGCAGTTCATTAAAGGACTTGCCGTTGGAGCACATAGCCTCGTTGATTGCGTTGGTTCGCGGGCCGTCCGAGTATGACCCAAGGCGTTATGCCGATCGCTCCCTGCAACGGCGCAATTTGGTACTGGAAGAGATGGAGGCGGAAGGCTACATCACTAAAGAATTGGCGGCCCAGGCTAGCGCAAAGCCATTAAACGTGATCGCCAATACCCATCGGTCAACCAATCGTTATCCCGGTTTTCTCGATTTGGTTAAACGGCAATTAAGACAGGATTATAAAGAAGAAGATTTAACCTCCGAAGGGCTGAAGATTTTCACCACGTTGGATACGCGGGTTCAGGATGCGCTGGAGGAAACGGCGACTAAGAAGCTGGACCAGTTGGAAAAGCTGCCTAAAGCTAACGACCTTGAAGCCGCCGCCATAGTCACGCGTAGGGACAGCGGCGAAATAGCCGCGTTGATGAGCGGTCGCAAACAATCCGACGCGGGATTTAATCGCGCCCTGGATGCGGTCAGGCCGATCGGCTCATTAATAAAACCGGTGGTCTATTTGACGGCGCTGGAATATCCGGACAAGTACACCATCACCACGCCGGTCAGCGATACCGCCATCGTGGTTAAAGGGGGGCACGGCAACGATTGGAGTCCTCAAAACTATGATCACCAAGAGCATGGCACGGTAGGTTTTCATGCAGCGCTGGCGCATTCCTACAACCTAGCTACCGTTCGGATAGGCATGGACATTGGGGTAGCCAGAATCGCTAAAACATTAAGAAGTATGGGCATCACCCGGCCGGTTGACTTGTTTCCGTCGTTTTTGCTGGGGGCTGCAAACTTAACACCGATGGAAGTCACCCAGATTTACCAGACGCTGGCCGGCGACGGTTTTTCAACGCCGTTAAAAGGTATCAGGGCGGTGGTTGCCGCCGATGGCACACGCCTGCAAAGTTATCCGTTTACGGTGCGGCAGGTGCTTGATCCATCGGTCACGTATATCGTCAACACCATATTGCAGGAAGTCATGCATGAAGGTACCGGACGCTCGGCGTATACATCGTTCCCAGAAAACTATGGGTTGGTCGGCAAAACCGGCACCACCAATGATTCGAAAGATAGCTGGTTTGCCGGCTACACGGGCGATTATTTAGCTGTGGTTTGGATTGGCCGGGATGATAACAAACCGGCCGGGTTAACGGGGGCAAGCGGCGCTTTGCAAGTCTGGACATCGTTAATGAAGCAGATTTCAATCCAGCCGGTGACACTGATTCCGCCGGATAATATTAAAATGGCCTGGGTTGATCCGGCCAACGGCTTGTTGGCGAATGAAAGTTGCTCGGGGGCGAAATCGTATCCCTTTATCGCCGGTTCAGCGCCGGAAGAATCTTCGCCGTGTGTGGATTCACCCATTAATCAAATTGAAACCTTGATTAATGATTTGTTACCGAATAATTAACTAGGGTATTTATGAATAAAATTACAATTTTCGTCGGCTTGATCGCCATGACGCTTTTTATCGCCAGGGATGGTGTGTATGCCGCAAGCCCTTCGACTACGCTCAGGAGTGCCCTGCCGGGAGCAGGCGCGGCGAATGCTCCGGGCCATGCAGAAGACAAACCGGTTAGGCAGTTGAAAGCTTTTTTGAAGAACACTAAATCACTCACCGCCGATTTTAAGCAGGTGTTGATTAATGAAGCGGGTAATCCCACCCAAACCAGTTACGGGATTTTTTACCTGCAACGGCCGGGAAAATTCCGCTGGGATTATTTAAAGCCCTTTCAACAACAGATAGTCGCTACATCGGGTAAAGTCTGGTTTTACGATACCGATTTGGAACAGGTCACTGTTAAGAAACTGGATGAATCGGTTGGTTCGACACCGGCATTGCTGTTAAGCGGCGACATATCGCTGGACGAGAATTTCACTATGGAACAACAGGGTGTCGATGGCGATTTGATGTGGGTAACATTATTGCCGAAGAGCCAGGAAAGCAGCTTTAAATATGTCAAGATTGGTTTGAATAAGGACTCGCTGGCCGGTATGGAGTTGAGCGACAACTTTGGTCAGCTCACGCGCATTTATTTTTCCAATGTTATTTTGAACCCGCCGTTAAAACAGACTCTATTTGAGTTTAAAGCACCCAAGGGTGTCGATGTTTTTTCTGATTAAAGAAGCAGGCTAAAGGCAAAGGACTAAAGGCCAAAACTGCATGAATCTTCGCCTTTCGCCTGCCCTTATGATTTTTGACGATCTGACCAAACCCTTGGCCGACCGGATGCGGCCAACCCAGTTGGCCGACTATGTCGGGCAACAACATATCCTGAAACCCGGTAAGCCGCTTTATGAAGCTATCACCTCGGGGCGCTTGCATTCGATGATTTTCTGGGGGCCGCCCGGCACCGGTAAAACCACCTTGGCGCGACTTATTGCCCAGCACTCCGACGCCGAGTTTATGCCGATTTCGGCGGTGCTGTCCGGCGTTAAGGAAATAAGGGCGGCAGTCGCCGAGGCCAAAAAAATCCAGCTGGAACAGCATCGACGCACCATTTTATTCGTCGATGAGGTGCATCGTTTCAACAAATCACAGCAAGACGCCTTTCTGCCGCATGTTGAAGACGGCACGGTTTGTTTTGTCGGCGCGACCACTGAAAACCCGTCGTTCGCGCTGAACAATGCGTTATTGTCGCGAGCAAGAGTCTATGTGCTCAACGCCTTAACGGCTGAGGATTTATTGGCGGTGATCGCCCTAGCCCTGGCCGATAAAGTGCGGGGTTTGGGCGACTTGGCTATCGAAATGGCCGACGACATCAAACAACAGTTCGCACAGGCGGCTGACGGCGACGCCCGAAGACTGCTCAACTTGCTGGAAATTGCCGTAGAACTTGCCGCCGCAAAGGGTGGGCAAGTGATTAATGAAACCATCGCCAGGGAAGTATTGTCGGGCGGCGTACGGCGTTTCGATAACCAGGGCGAAGAATTTTATAACCAGATTTCGGCGCTGCATAAATCCGTGCGCGGCAGTTCGCCCGATGCTGCATTGTATTGGTTATGCCGGATGATGGATGGCGGCTGCGATTTGTCCTATCTGGCCCGGCGTGTCGTCAGAATGGCCTCCGAGGACATAGGCAACGCCGATCCCAGAGCCTTGCAGATTTGCATCAATGCCTGGGAAGCTCAAGAGCGCTTAGGCAGTCCGGAAGGCGAGCTGGCCTTGGCGCAAGCCGTCGTTTATTTAGCCTGCGCACCCAAAAGCAATGCAGTTTATATGGCGTACAACGCGGCGATGGCCGATGCCAGACAAAGCGGCAGCCTGGGCGTGCCGGTGCATTTAAGAAACGCGCCGACCAAGTTAATGAAATCGTTGGATTACGGCAAAGAATACCGCTACGCCCATAACGAACCGGAAGCTTATGCCGCTGGGGAAAATTATTTTCCCGATGAGTTGGCAGGTAGGCAATATTACCAGCCGGTGGATAGAGGCTTGGAAATCAAGATTAAGGAAAAATTAAAGCATCTGAAAGAATTGGATAAGGGTGCAACTTAAGGCAAGTTGCGTCGGGGTTGTGAGTCTATATTAACAGGCTCTATGTGAAATACAGTGGGTAATCAAGTTTCATTTTCCCCCAAAAAATGAATCTATCGTGGGATATAACCCTGACTTGCAACCAACATGGATCAGCAACTGATGCAAAGCATCCACACCAATCACTGGCAATATCGGCAATTGAGTCACGGTAAGGGTTTGGAAGAAAAGCTCTTTTTTAGAGGCGGTAATGGGACGAAGAACTGAACAATTGGATGAGATAGAAGCTCTTACTCTGGATCATTATAATCAGAATGCCGAAGCGTTTTGGAATGGCACCAAAGATCACGACGTAACACAAAACTATGAGGCATTTTTAGCGCCGTTTCCCAAGAATAAACAGCTGGATATTTTAGATCTGGGTTGCGGACCTGGAAGGGATGTTAAATATTTCCAATCCTTGGGTCATCGGCCAGTTGGCCTAGACGGCAGTGCGGAATTTTGCAATATGGCACGCCGGTACACCGGTTGTCAGATCCTTCAGCAAAAATTCCTGAGTCTGGAATTATCAAGGCACGCATTCGATGGCATCTTTGCCAACGCTTGTCTATTTCATGTTCCCAGCCAAGAACTGCCGCGCGTCCTTGGTGAGTTATACGCCGCATTAAGGCCTAGTGGCATATTGTTTTTATCCAATCCTCGCGGTAATAACGAGGGTTGGTCAGGGCAACGCTATGGCCATTACATGCAATTTGATTCCAGCAAGCTATTTGTGGAAGAGGCCGGATTTGAAGTGATCGATTATTATTACCGACCCTTAGGAAAACCTAACCATGAGCAGCCTTGGTTAGCTATTGTGGCATCTAAGCCGGCCTGCTCCGGGACAGGTTATTAACAAAGCTACGGCAATTTTAATAGAGGACATTTTATGAAGAAACAAATCGCGCTTACATCACTCATGCTCAGCACCTTAGCCTTTACTGTATCAGCCGAAGAAATCGGTGATGTCACCACTACATTTAAGTTGCTGGGAGCCAATCATAAAATCGTTCAGAAGCAATTAAACTAGAAGACCAAATTAAGCAACTGACTCCAGACAGAGAGCGTGTATTGGGTTTAATTTGAAATAAATCAAGGAATTTAACAGGATGAGATTAAAAGAAAAAGAGGTTGAAGTAGGCTATTTATATTTGACCACTGTAAATCAATATCGTGCTGTACTCGCGATGAAAGGTGAATTTTTGATTTATGCTCCCAGTTCGGAAGGGACTGCGCCATTAAATTTGAATTCTGCAAAAATGCCATTTGAAAATCAGCCATTTAAGAAATGCCAAATCGTTACCTTTGCCAAAAAGAATTATCAAGTGTTTGACTTCAATGGCACTGAAGCTATCAAACATAAATTGAATGAATTACAGCTAGCAGAAGTCATCGCACAGTGTAATGCTAAGTCAGCTATTGCTACACTGTTAGCAGAATAAAGGAGTTACAACAGAAAGATTTATAACTTAATACTGGGTTACGCTTCAAAAAAAACTGCCACTAAAAATATCTTCTTTTTAGCATCTCAAAAAAACAAACAAGAGAAAGAATAATGATAGCGGTCTCCATCTCTGCAAGAGTCAAATGTGCCCTAGTCCTTATTATCTTCGGGGTGACACTCTATTTCCAATCACCAGTACGATAGGGTTGTACATAGTGATCTTTCGACCCATCTAGTTGTCGTCTCGGCAATCGTTGCGGTTATTTTAGACAATTTAGCTGAGTTTTTAGCTAAATTTACTGCTGGTTAACGGCTTATAATTTTGTTGTTTTTTTGCAAAAAACCATGCGATGCGGACAAAAATAATCCGTTCGCTCCGCCATCTCAGAGACAAATAGTAAGTGCCTTTCGAGTGTCCTTAGTTCGACCTTAATGGGTTGTTGCGGACTAACGACTAGCTATTATGACGTCGAAAAAAGCGACCAAGACTTTATTTAATTGATAGTAAAATCACTTGTTTTGCTGATTTAACGAGAGGATTATCTGCACTCAGATTAAATAAATTTTTGGGTAACTAAGTATGAAAATTATAACGCTAATGATTTTACTAGCCTCCCTTTTGGCGATAGCGGGTGCAGCTTTTTTCCAGCTTTTGGTTCTACTAACAAGCGCGCTATTTGCACAGCAAGCTTTTAATCGCCATAGGTCATGGTTAGGTTAATTATGCTCTTAGCGGTGAGCTGGAATTTGCCATGCGCAGCATCGCTTGCGCCTGCATTTTCGCAGCTGCCTTGAAGGGAGTCACTAGTTTAGCCGTTTCTTCCGATTTAAGAGTGCGCCCAATTCGGCGTCCAAGACTGCAATCCAGCGCCACTCTATATCCCTTGCCTGAAGTTCAGGTAACTGCTGATTTGACCCCCGTTTAACTCTGCACATAGTCATTGATTTAAAAAACTGGGATAATCCCCAGCCTTCAATGCACTCATCATTCTTATGGACTTCAAATTAATTAATACCGACGGCTACGCGCGGCGCGGTCGGCTTACGTTTGCCCGTGGCGTTGTGGAAACGCCTGTTTTTATGCCGGTTGGCACTTATGGGACGGTTAAGGCGCTGAGTCCCGATGAACTTACCGGTATTGGCGCGCAAATCATTTTGGGCAATACCTTTCATTTAATGCTGCGTCCCGGTGTGGATGTGGTCAAGGCGCACGGCGATTTGCATGATTTTATGCATTGGGACAAGCCCATATTAACCGATTCCGGCGGCTTCCAAGTGTTCAGTCTGGGCGCGTTACGAAAAATCACCGAAAAAGGCGTCACCTTCAAATCACCTATCAACGGCAGTTCCATTTTTATGGGACCTGAAGAATCGATGCAGGTGCAGCGTGATTTGGGCTCGGACATTGTGATGATTTTCGATGAATGTACACCGTATCCGGCGACTGTTCAGGAGGCGGCCGATTCGATGCGCCTGTCGTTGCGCTGGGCGGCGCGTAGCAAGGCGGCTCATGAAGGCAATGCCTCTGCTTTATTCGGCATCGTACAGGGCGGCATGTATGAACATCTGCGTCAGGAGTCGATAGCCGGTCTGGTCGATATCGGTTTTGATGGTTACGCGATCGGCGGTTTGTCGGTCGGCGAACCCAAGGAAGAAATGATGGCGACGCTGGATGGGCTGCATGGCAAAATGCCGGTCGCCTTGCCTCGTTATCTAATGGGTGTGGGTACGCCGGAAGATTTGGTGGAGGCGGTCAGGCGCGGCATCGATATGTTCGATTGCGTGATGCCGACCCGCAATGCCCGTAACGGCCATCTGTTTACCAGCTTCGGCGTGGTCAAAATCAGGAACAGCCAATATGAGTTCGATACCGGCCCGTTGGATGAATCCTGCGGTTGTTATACTTGCCGGAATTTTTCCAGGGCCTATTTGCGGCACCTTGATAAATGCAAGGAAATGCTGGGCTCAAGGCTTAACACCATCCACAATCTTTATTATTATCTAAGCCTGATGCAGGGCTTGCGTGATGCGATTGAAAGGCAAGAACTGGATATTTTTGTCAAGCAATT
>JBCKWP010000073.1:0-8679 GCA_038922455.1 Methylobacter sp.
GTGGGTTGAAAGCTGTTCTGGAGTTGAGGAGGCTGTAAGGCTTCAAACGCCAGCGGGACGGCTTGCCATCGTTAGCCGACAGGGCGTGATCTGCCAAACAGACTGGGATCCGGGTGATTGCCTGAGCCATTCCAGTGAACATGAATTGGATCGGTATTGGCAGAATATCGATAAACCCATTAATATTAAATTGTTAAAACAAGGCAGTGCTTATCGAAATCGAGTCTGGGCGGCGCTTTGCCAAATACCCTTTGGTGAAACGGCGACTTACTCCGCATTGGCAAAAAAAATAGGTTCGTCGGCGCGGGCAGTCGGCAACGCATGTAGAGACAATCCGTATGCGTTATTTATTCCCTGCCACCGGGTGGTTTCCGTTTCCGGCATGGGTGGCTATTGCGGGCAAACCGAAGGTGATTTAATGGCAATAAAATACAAATTGCTGGAATTTGAAGCAACGCATAAAAAATGAATTCTACCGTCTTGATAGATCAATTTCTCGATGCAGTCTGGGTAGAGCAAGGTTTGAGCGAGAATACGCTTTCTGCCTACGGCAGCGACTTGAGAATTTTTGCCAAATGGTTGGCAGGAAAGCCGATGCTGGATGTCGATGGCGCAGACATATCAAGCTTTCTTGCTAGCCGCTATAAAGACGGTATAGGCGGTAGGTCTTCTGCGCGTATTCTGTCCAGTTTGCGCCGTTTCTACGGCTATTATGTTCGAGAAAACAGCATCAAAGTCGCCCCGACCGCATTGATAGAATCGCCCCATATCGGTCAGCCGTTGCCTATGTCGCTATCTGAAAAAGACGTCGAGTTGTTGCTGGATGCGCCTGAAGTCACCAATCCCTTGGGCTTCAGGGACAGGGCCATGCTGGAAATGCTGTATGCCACCGGGCTTAGGGTGTCGGAACTGGTCAATTTAAAGTTCGAGCAGATCAGCTTCAGGCAGGGCGTGGTCAGGATTATCGGTAAAGGCAATAAAGAGCGCTTGGTGCCGGTCGGCGAAGAAGCCATGAGTTGGCTGGAAAATTATATGAGCCAGGCCAGGAAGACCATTCTAGGCGAACGGCAATGCGATTATCTGTTTGTCACCAACCGGGGCGATAGCATGACACGGCAGGCTTTTTGGCATATTATCAAACGCCATGCAAAAAAAGCCGGAATCAGCAAAGAGCTGTCGCCGCATACCTTAAGGCATGCTTTCGCAACGCACTTGTTAAACCATGGCGCGGATTTGCGCGTCGTGCAATTGTTGCTCGGTCATGCGGATCTTTCGACCACGCAAATCTATACCCATATTGCCCGCGAAAGATTAAAAGAATTACACTCAAAATTTCATCCAAGAGGATAGCTAAGATGGCTCAAAATATTCACCCGACCGCCTACATAGCGCCGGATGTGTCGCTGGGAGACAATGTCACGGTAGGGCCTTTTGCGGTTATTGAAACAGGCGCTCAATTGGGCGCAAACTGCCAGGTGGGCGCTCATGCCGTGGTGCACAGCCATGTCAAAATGGGTGACGGCAATATTTTACACCCGCATGCCGTCTTAGGCGGACTGCCACAAGATACCGGCTTTAAAGCTGAGACGGTTTCTTGGCTGATCTGCGGAGACAATAATGTTTTTAGGGAAGGCTTTACCGCGCATCGGGCTTCCAAAGAACATGCCGAAACGCGTATCGGCTCGGGTTGTTTTTTTATGAACAACAGCCATGTCGCGCATGACTGCATCATTGGCGATAACACTATTTTTGCCAATAATGTCGCTATCGGCGGACATGTTGAAGTCGGTAATAATGTGTTCATCGGCGGCGCGGTTGTTGCGCACCAGTTTTGCCGGATTGGTTCGTTCGCGATAGTGCAGGGCACAACCGGGCTTAATATGGACGTCATTCCCTTTATGCTGATTGGCGGCCGTCCCGCCCGGCACTACAAGTTAAACACTGTAGGCTTAAGACGTGCCGGTATTACCGGTGAGCGTTATAAAGTGCTGTCGGCGGCGTTTCGGCTGTTAAAAAACAAACAAAGCCTGGATGAGTTGGAAGAAACCGCAGAGTTAAAACAATTGAAAGACTGGCTGGCGGTTAAGTCCAAGCGTGGGTTGCATGGATTTGTCGATGTGTCGGAGAAGTAGGTGGGCAGCGTTTTTCCACTCACATAAGCATCAAATTAAAAAATATCACCACGAAGACACGAAGAATACGAAGTTTTATTCTTCGTGTCTTCGTGGTGCGTTAATCAAAGCCAGTATCTGGTATCATTACCCTTTGAATTACGGCGCCTCGCCGTCATTCACATCAAACTATAAAGAGTCCTTGTGAACACTGCCGAATTTTCATCCCTAGCTTTAAAACCCGCCCTGCTTGCAAACATTGAATCCCTAGGTTATACCCACTTAACGCCGATTCAGGCGGAAAGTCTGCCGCATATTCTTGAGGGCAGGGATGTGATCGCCCAGGCTAAAACCGGCAGTGGCAAAACCGCCGCTTTCGGCATTGGGTTGTTGTCCAAACTGGATTTGAACAGTTTTCGGGTTCAAGCAATGGTTGTTTGCCCGACACGGGAGCTGGCTGATCAGGTCTGCAAGGAGATTCGCCGCTTAGCGCGATTTACGCAAAATATTAAGGTGTTGACCTTGTGCGGCGGCGTTCCTTTTGGGCCGCAGCTGGGTTCGTTGGAGCACGGGGTGCATGTGGTGGTCGGCACACCGGGGCGCTTGCAGGAGCATTTGCGCAAACGTAGCCTGCGCTTGAGCAATTTAAAGGTGCTGGTGCTGGATGAGGCCGACCGGATGCTGGACATGGGCTTTGAAGAGGCCATTACCGATGTAGTTTCTTACGCGCCGACCCACCGGCAAACCTTGCTGTTTTCGGCGACTTATACCGATTCGATCCGAGAAATAAGTCAGAAATTCCAGTTTAAGCCGGTTTCCGTCAGCATTGAAACCAGTCACCACGACAGCGATATTGAGCAGCGTTTTTATCGGGTAGAAAAATCGAAGAAGCTCAGTGCGCTAGGTTATCTTTTATCATACTACCGGCCTGAATCGACCGTGGTTTTTTGCAATACCAAAAGGGATTGCCAAGATGTGGCCAGCTCGCTTGAAAACAGCGGCTTTACCGTTCAGGCGCTGCATGGCGATTTGGAGCAAAAGGATCGGGATCAGGTATTAGTGCGTTTTTCCAATAAGAGCTGCTCGGTTCTGGTGGCGACCGATGTGGCGGCGCGGGGCCTGGATATTAAAGATATGCAGGCGGTGATTAATTATGAATTACCCTGGGATGCCGAGATTTATGTGCACAGAATTGGGCGTACCGGTCGCGCCGGTAAAAAGGGCTTGGCGCTGAGTTTATGCGCGGAAAAAGAGGAAAACCGGGTTAAGGTTATTGAGGAATATCAAAATACGCCTGCCAAGTGGGATGAGGTCGCGCCATTTCAAATGAGCCATCAGCAGCGCTTCGAGCCACCGATGGTGACGTTGTGGATTGATGGCGGCCGCAAGAATAAAGTGCGTCCTGGCGACATATTGGGCGCTCTGACCGGTGATTCCGGGATTGATGGCAGCGAAGTGGGCAAAATTGATATTTTCGATGCCCATGCTTATGTGGCTATTAAGCGCGACAGCGTTGATAAGGCCTTGGCTTGTCTGAGAAACGGCAAAATAAAGGGCCGCAATTTTAATGTCCGTAAATCCCAATGGGGATGAAGCAGCCGGGTTGTGCCGTCCTTGGCTAACCCAGACTTACCCATCTAAACGATTGATTACCGCCTAGATCTGTGGGGCTGATTTGAGTTTCTGCTAGGGCGGGGCGCTCGTGGCGGCTCCGGTGGCATCGGCGGAGCAACTGCCGATGCTTCAAAACCGGTGATTTGTTCACGTTTAATCTCTTTCCCGATCAGCTTTTCAACCAAGCGCAAGAAACCGTATTCATCATGGGAAACCAGCGATATGGCTTGGCCTTCCTCGCCTGCGCGTCCGGTGCGGCCGATTCTATGTATGTAATCTTCCGGAGCTCTGGGCAGTTCAAAATTGACTACATGCGGTAACAGATTAATGTCGATGCCGCGCGCTGCTACATCGGTCGCCACCAACACTCTGATTTCACCGGATTTAAAACCTGACAATGCACTGGTTCTGGCCCCCTGGCTTTTATTACCGTGTATCGCGGCGGCCTTAATGTCAACTTTGTTGAGTTTCTCAGTGAGCCGGTTCGCACCGTGTTTGGTGGTCGTGAATACCAAAACCTGCTGCCAATTATTTTCTTTTATCAAGTGACAGAGCAGTTCGGTTTTGTTGGCTTTATTAACGAGATAAGCGACTTGCTCAACCAGTTCTGCCGCAGTGTTGCGCGGGGCGACTTCGATTTTTATCGGATTGACTAGCAGCCCCGTGGTGAGCTTGCGGATGTCTTCTGAAAAGGTCGCCGAAAACAGCAAGTTTTGACGCTTTTTCGGCAGGAAGGCGATAATTTTACGAATATCCCGGATAAAGCCCATGTCCAGCATCCGGTCTGCTTCGTCAAGTATCAGTGTTTCTACTTGGTCGAGCTTGACTGCATTCTGATTGACCAGATCCAGCAATCGTCCGGGCGTGGCGACCAGTATGTCAACGCCGCCTCTTAAGCGCATCATCTGCGGGTTGATTTTTACCCCACCAAAAACGACTTCGGATTTTAAACGCGGATGCAGATGCGCTCCATATTTGTTGACTGATTCAGCTATTTGCGCGGCAAGTTCTCGGGTTGGGGCTAGTATTAATACCCTGACTGGCCGGTTATTGCCGTAAGCCTTTTGTGATAAGCGGTGCAGGATGGGTAGGGTGAATCCTGCTGTTTTACCTGTTCCAGTCTGTGCAGCAGCAAGAACATCATGTCCGCCTAAAACGGCGGGGATGGCTTGTGCTTGGATGGGGGACGGCGTAGTGTAGCCGGCGTCAGCAATGGCGCGCAGCAGCGGATCAGATAAACCGAGGGTGGTAAATGACATATTAGGTAGGGTCTCAATAAAAGGTTGCTGTTGACAAGCGTCTTACAGCTTTGCGAAAAGGGTGTAGGGGGTTAAATAAAAAAATGCGCCAAAAAACGGTAATCAAGTTGATTACGGCAATGTAGGCGGTTTTATGGTGATGGTGACGTCTCTAGTCGCGGCTAGGTGTGTGTCAGAATGTTGTAAGTTGTTGATGTCAATGGTGCCCCGAGGCGGATTTGAACCACCGGCCTGTCCCTTAGGAGGGGACCGCTCTATCCAGCTGAGCTATCGGGGCAAAAATAAAACAAATTCTACCATAGTTAGGTATTTAATTCATTCGTTCTATCCGAGCCGCAACGATAAGTTGAAAGCACGTAGTCGCAGGACAATAACCGGTGAGGATGTTGTTGAATAATGGACGCGGATTTTCAAAAATAATCAGGTCTTTTTATCCTGAATTTCAATAATAAGGCTGGAAACGATTTATTGAGTCGGTGAGCACAGAGGCGGGAGCCGCATTTTTGAAAAGAATTTACCAGTAACGCTTTGCGCAAAAAAACGTCTATACCGAAATCAGAGTGTGGGTAGGCCGGTCGCTTTGGGTTGATCCGTCAGAACCGTATGTATTTGCAAATTCCGACTTGCCTTTTAGAATGTCCAGGGAGCATTTGGTGTGGCGAGACAGAAGATCAATAGCTGCACCGTTTTGTTCATTCAGGCTTCTGTATTCCGCACAGACGAGCATCAGTTGCGTCCAATTCTTAGTCGATTCTGCGGCCAACAAACCGTCTGATTCTGTCCGCTTGAAATATTCTTTGATACTTTCCTGAAGCCAATGCAATCACAGCAGACGCCAATCCTAAGATAATTATTTTTTTCATATGATGTTAATCTTGGGTAGTTTGTACAGCAAGCCTCGCTGGACAAATCGGCAGGATAGCCTGACGTGAATCACCTATAACAAGGCTTGATGGTTAAAAGTATCGGATATTTTGGGCGAAGCCGCAACTGTTTTTTCGAGCCGGAAAATTGTCATAAAAGTGGGTAACTATTCAGCTCATAAGGGCTAACATCCCTATGCAATGGGTCTGGTAGGCTTTGCATCTTTCAATGTCAACTTCATTCACACAGCGGCTTGTCAGTGATGTTATCCCTACACTGAACAGTCACACAAGTTGTTTTATTTCCGGATGATTCTGTAGTAATTGTTGCCGGAATGATTCAATAGCCAGTTCATTGTTACGCTCACTTCGGGCGATAGGCACGATGATTTCACTAACGACCTGCATCGGCGCTGCCGATAAAAATATCAGCCGGTCGGCCAGGGCGATAGCCTCGCGTAAATCATGGGTAACGAACAAAACCGTGTGCGGACGTTGCTGCCACAGTTTCAGCAACAGTTCCCTGACTTGCCGTGCGGTCGGCGCATCCAGCGACACAAACGGCTCATCCATCAGCAACACGTCGGGATCGACGGCAAACGCCCTGATAATTGAGACTCGGCGGCTCATGCCCAATGACAATCGTTCAGGATAACTGTGTTGCGATTGGGTTAATTGCATGACCTCAAGCAAGGTATCAATGACATCGGGGGCATGCAATCCATCCAGCGCCAGCTCAATATTTTCCCTAACCGTCCGCCAGGGCAACAGGCGCGGATTTTGGAAAACATAGCCGATCTTGGGATGGGTGTGTTGCTGTCCTACTATAATCTCGCCATCGTAATCATTATCCAGACCGGCAATAATATTCAGCAGTGTGGTTTTTCCGCAGCCGGATGGGCCGACCAGGCAAATAAATTCATTGGAATTTAACGACAGCCTAAGGTTGGCGATAGTTGGCTGGGTTGCGCTCGGATAGGTAAGGTTTTTAATATTGATCTGGATGTCGGTCATCTGCGCCACCGCAGCGCTTTTTTGTCCAGCGGTTTTAAAATCAGCAGTTCTATCAGTTGAATGACCGCAACAAAAGCGATGGTATAAGCCAGAATGCTGGCGACATCGAACAGTTGAAAGAACAAATGCAATTGATAGCCCATGCCGTTGCTGCGGCCTAATAACTCGACCATTAGAATGATTTTCCAGATTAAGGCCAGACCCGATCGGGTTGCGCCCATCACAAACGGATGCAGTTGCGGCCAGATAACGTGAACCAGGGTAAGACGCTTGCCAAAACCGTAACAGCGCGCCATGTCCAGTAAATCCTGATCCAGCGTGCGTGTACCTTCCCGGATGGTGACAATTACATTGGGCAGCTTGTTGATAACGACTGCAAGTATTGCCGCCGATTCAACCAAGCCAAACCAGACATAGCACAAGATAATGGTGACCAGCGCTGGGACATTTAAGAAAATCACCAGCCAGTTATCAAAGAACGCATCGAGTTGTTTATGGCGTCCCAGAACGATGCCGATAGCGCAACCCAGCAACATCGCAATAGTGAAGCTGACCACCAGCCGGAGCAAGGTAACGCCCAGATGAAAAGGCAGCTGCCCGGATACACAGCCTTGCCAGAAAACTTTGGCTACCGCTTCGGGAGACGGTAACGTGTTACTGCTTAAATAAGCGGCAAAACCTTGCCACACTGCTAAGAAAGCCAGTAAAGACAGGATTGATAAAAGTTTATTGAGGCTACTCAAAACGAAGCTTTGTTATTCAACTGACCAGAAGGTGCCGGGTTGCAGCTGCTCTGATTCCCCGGTTAATTGATTGTTGCTTAGCGCGCGGAGCATCGTATAAATGCGCGCTGCGGCTTGTTGTTCCGGTTCGCCCCAATGCTTGATATTGCCTTCACAATAACGCTGGCGCAATTTGGCTTGAGTGGGTAAATCAGCAGCTTGGGTCAACGGGATAATTTTTTGCCAAGCGACATCAACCGTACACAACTGATTTTTAGCCTGTTCACTGGCGTTAAAAAAACTGTTGACGGCGGGTTTATGGGTGTCTGCCCAGCTCTGTTTGAACACATAGCCCAGACTAGGGACATCTTCCTGAATGCCCAAGCCTTTTAAAATACCTTTGCCGTCGATAACCTGACGATAGTCTTGAGCTTCAAGCCGGGCGGCAAAATGCCAATAGGTAAGTGCGGCATCGACGCGGTTTTGTTTGATTTGTTCGTTGATCAGCGGCGGAGCGCCGAAGACTTTTTCGACCGAAGCATTCAGGTCCAGTTGTTCCTGCTGCGCCAAAGCCTGTAGCAACAGCCAGTTTTTGTCCAGTTCGCCCCCGGCAATCCCCAGCCGCTTGCCTTTGAGATCCTTTACGGAATGGATAGGACTGTTTTGCGCCACCACCAAAGCGCCCGAAGTGTTCGAATAAGGGTAAAAGGTAAAATCGGAGCCGGTAGCGCGCAGTCTGGAAACCCAAATCCAGTCAGACACAATCATATCGACAGCGCCCGACTGTAGCGCAATCTTGCCGGATTCCGCATTGGCTAAATGCTGTATTTCCAGTTGAAAATCAGCTTGTGGATTGTCCTGTATAGCCCCCAGTTCCCAATCGACCGTGCCGGAAGCCTGAACGCCAAGGCGAATGACGGTTTTTTCCGCAGCATAACTGCCGGATGAGGCAAACAGGAACAGGCTGATAAAGAAAGCACTAAACTTCATGAAAGCAATTCCAATGACTAAGGTGAAAGGTGTCTATTCTATCTGTACGCGGGGCTGGGTGCGAATTATCTATTCAGTAGCCGAAATAGAATACTGATGCCAAAAG
>JBCKWP010000074.1:0-8463 GCA_038922455.1 Methylobacter sp.
CAACGCAAACTTGCCCTGAACCTAGCCAAAGAGAACGCCTGATTCTGATTGACGGCTCGTCTTTTTTATTCCGTGCTTACCATGCCGTTCCGCCATTGACCAACGCCAACGGCGAACCGACCAACGCCATTTACGGTGTCAGCAATATGCTGCGCAAACTGATCGCCGACTACCACAGCGACTATATCACCGTGGTCTTCGATGCGCCGGGATCTACCTTCCGCAATGAGCTGTACGCTCAGTACAAAGCCCATCGACCACCGATGCCCGACGATTTGCGGGTACAGATCGCCCCGCTGCACAACCTAATCCGGGCGATGGGTTTGCCGTTAATCATGGAAAGCGGCGTAGAGGCCGACGATGTGCTCGGGGCGCTGGCCCAGTACGCCGAACAACAAGGCTATGACGTTATTATTTCCACCGGCGACAAGGATATGGCGCAGCTGGTCAACGCCCATATTATCCTGGAAAACACCATGTCCAACACCCGCCTGGATATTCAAGGCGTGATCGACAAATTCGGGGTCAGGCCGGAGCAGATTATCGATTATCTGGCCTTGATCGGCGACACGGCCGACAACATTCCCGGCGTGCCCAAAGTCGGCCCCAAAACTGCGGCAAAATGGCTGGCGCACTATCAAAGCTTAGAAAACCTCATCGCCCACGCGGATGAAATCACCGGCAAAATCGGCGAAAGCCTACGCGCCAGCCTGGATCAACTGCCCTTATCCAAACAGCTCACCACCATCAAATGCGATCTAAATTTGCCCTACGGCATCGAAGACTTGAAACAGCAACCAATGGACAAAGTGGAACTGAAAACTTTATTGGCGGAACTGGGGTTTTCGTCCTGGTTAAAATCGCTAGACCCTTCGACTGAGCCTGTCCTGAGCGTAGCCGAAGGGCTCAGGGCAGGCTCTTCGGCTACGACTGGGACAGTCCCTATTGAAGCTGTAGACAAGCCCGCCAAAATCGATTCCTCTTATGAAACCATCTTAACCGAACAGCACTTTAACGACTGGCTAACTCAACTGGAACAGGCCGAATTGTTCGCCTTCGACACCGAAACCACCAGCCTGGATTACAGCAAGGCGCAGATCGTCGGCGTATCGTTCGCGGTCACGCCGGGCAAGGCCGCTTACGTGCCGCTGGCTCACGACTATCCCGGCGTGCCGGATCAACTTGATCGGACGGCAATATTGGCAAAATTGCGCCCATTGCTGGAAAACCCGCATAAAGCCAAACTCGGGCAAAACCTGAAATACGACATGCACGTACTGGCTAATCACGGCATTGCCTTGCGCGGCATAGCCCATGACACCATGTTAGAGTCTTACGTGCTAAACAGCACCGCCACCAAACATAATATGGACGATCTGGCTAAAGCCTATCTGGGCGTTGAAACCATTCATTATGAAGAGGTTGCCGGAAAAGGTGCCAAACAAATCGGCTTTCAGGAAGTGCCAATAGAACAAGCCGCACCCTATGCCGCAGAAGATGCCGACATTACCCTGCAACTTCATCAGGTGCTGATCGCCAAACTGGCACAGCAGCCAAGTTTGCTAAAGTTATATACCGAAATGGAAATCCCGCTAATCAGCGTACTGGCGCGCATTGAACGCAACGGCGTGTTAATCGATGCCGCCATGCTCGCGCAACAAAGCCTTGAACTGTCCAGTCAGATTATCTCCCTTGAGCAACACGCCCACGATCTAGCCGGACAAACCTTCAATCTGGGTTCACCCAAGCAAATCCAGGACATTCTTTATGACCAGCAAAAACTGCCGGTACTTAAAAAAACTCCTAAAGGCCAGCCGTCGACTGACGAGTCCGTATTGCAGGAACTGGCTATCGATTACCCGCTACCCAAGCTGATTCTGGAATATCGCAGTTTAAGCAAGCTGAAATCGACCTATACCGACAAACTGCCGCAGCAAGTTGACGAGCGAACCGGTCGAGTGCATACCTCTTATCATCAGGCGGTCGCCGCAACAGGCCGCTTGTCTTCCTCCAACCCCAATTTGCAAAATATTCCGATACGCAGCGAAGAAGGCCGAAAAATCCGCCAGGCGTTTATCGCCCCTGAAGGCAAAAAATTAGTCGCCGCCGATTATTCGCAAATTGAATTACGCATCATGGCGCACTTATCCGCCGATGCAGGCTTGCTAAAAGCCTTCACCGAAGGCCAGGACGTACACCGCGCCACCGCAGCGGAAGTATTCGGCGTTGCTCCCGAGCAAGTCACCACCGATTTGCGCCGTTCCGCCAAGGCCATCAACTTCGGGCTGATTTACGGCATGTCCGCCTTTGGCTTGGCGCAACAACTGGGCATATCGCGCAGCCAGGCGCAAGCGTATATCGACTTATATTTTTCCCGTTATCCGGGCGTCCTTCATTATATGGATAGCATCAGAGAGCAAGCCCGCGAACAAGGCTACGTTGAAACCTTATTCGGCCGGCGGCTGTATTTGCCGGAGATCAACTCCCGCAACGCGGCACGCCGTCAATACGCCGAACGCACCGCCATCAATGCGCCGATGCAGGGCACAGCGGCCGACATCATTAAACGCGCGATGCTTGCCGCCGACCAGTGGTTATATCGGGACAACCCGGACGCCAAAATGATCATGCAGGTGCATGACGAACTGGTGTTTGAGATTGCTGAAGATCAGGTCGATGACTGTGCGGCAAAGATCAGAACACTCATGTGTACCGCAGCCGAACTTGCTGTGCCGCTGATTGTCGATATAGGTATCGGCAATAATTGGGACGAAGCCCATTAATGGCCGGTAATTATTTTTCGGCTTAGAAATACCGTGGGCGCGAATTTATTCGCGCAGTCCTGTAGGGTACGCTGCGCGTACCTTGTTGAGTTATTGCGTAATTGAAAAACGGTACGCACAGCGTACCCTACGGGACTGCGCGTACCTTGTTTCCTAGTTCCCACGCGCTGCGTGGGAATTCATACTCTCCGCGCTGCGGTTTGCCTCGCAACGCGGCGCGTTGGGATTATTTTTCGGCTTAGAAATACCGTGGGCGCGAATTTATTCGCGCAGTCCTGTAGGGTACGCTGCGCGTACCTTGTTGAGTTATTGCGTAATTGAAAAACGGTACGCACAGCGTACCCTACGGGACTTAATGGCAGTGACGCAGCGCGTGGGAACGCGGTGAAATGAGGGTCATGGCTTTGGTAGGCATTTCAATCAGAGCAGGATTTTTCGACCGACACCGCCGGTTTCAGCGAGGTTTATTTTTGCTTGAGCCAGCCTTGATCTTGTTTTGATGGTGATTATCAGCTATTCTGAAATAGCAGCACAATGCGCTTAAGAATGGGCGCGACTAGGTCTAAGTGTGGTTTGTTTTTAACTTAAAGAGGATTGTCCCATGAACACATTATCTATGCAAAAAGTACAACAAGGTTTTACCTTAATCGAACTGATGATCGTGGTGGCGATTATTGGTATTTTGGCGTCGATTGCGATTCCGGCTTATCAAAATTACACGTTGAAAGCCCGATTTACGGAAGTCGTCTCAGCTGCATCGCCCTATAAGCTAGCTGTTGAAGTTTGCGCACAAGATGGCACTTGCGCTAATGCTGCCACACCTGCTTTTACTGCAATGGCAGTTGTGGCAGGCGTGCCTAACGCCGCCGCCATCCCCGCAGGCTTTCCTACATATGTCACTGGCAGCCCCTTGCTAGCACCTGCTGGCGTTGCCGTAGCATTGACAGCGGTGGCTGGAGGGGCTGTAATCACCCTGACACCGCTTACTGCTATGGGCGTCGTTGCTGCCGATACCTATGTTTTAACTGGCACCTTGGGTACCGATGGTAAGATCAATTGGGTTAAGTCAGGTGGTTGCCTTACCCGTGGTAATGGTGCAATTTGCTAACCCTTCAGCGCGCAATAACGGGGTCAAATAACGGGGTCAGGCCTTACATTTGACATTTTCATCCCAAGCGGGACGGGGTTTGCGGAAATAACGGGGTCAGGCCTTACATTTGACATCCAAGCGGGACGGGGTTTGCAACCCCGTTCCTAACGTTTCTACGATGTCTTGACTACGTGACTACATTTAACCAACACCAAACGTTTCGGACGGGGCAACATGCCCCGTCCGGCTTGCCTAATTGCACTCAACACAAACCATCCAATCCTACACGGGGTTGGATGGTTTTTTTATGTATGCTGTTTTAAGTGTTTTTGTGTACCTGATGGACAGGGCATAAAGGCGAAATCATATTATTGTCTATGGGCTGTTGGATTATCACGATCCAGAGTCCTTCCAGGCGGGACGGGGTTTGCAACCCCGTTCCTAACGTTTCTGCGCTGTCTGGGCTACGTGACTACACTTAACCAACGCCAAACGTTTCGGACGGGGCAACATGCCCCGTCCGGCTTGCGGTGGTTTTTTATGAACCAAGGTAACCCTTCGGCTACGCTCAGGCCAGGTATCATGAGAACTTTTTTTCCTTACTCGCTTTATGTTTGCCCGTCACGTTACTTTACGGGCAGCGCGTAGGATGGGTAGAGCAACGCGAAACCCATCGCATAGGCGGTTGATCATGATGGGTTTCGGCTATCGCCTCTACCCATCCTACCGCGCTTGCTTGCCCCTAAGCTAATTTTATATAACGCCCGTTACGCGAAGCTTGAGCTTTTTCTTTATTTTTGCCTACAATGTAGCTCAGTAATTTTTTTAGAGGGATGTATTATGTCTGAAAACGCAGTTGTTCGCGCTCGAATTGATGGGCACATAAAAGAAGAGGCTGCTGTCGTGCTTGCGTCGATGGGGCTTACCGTGTCCGATGCTTTTCGTATCATGCTGACTCGCATAGCCCGCGAAAAAGCACTCCCTTTCGATCCGCTAGTCCCTAATGCGGAAACCATTGAGGCTATGAAAGAAGCCCGCCGAGGTAATCTACCTTCGTTTACCACCGTTGATGATTTGATGGCGGATCTGAATGCGGAGGATTGAGCCGACAACTACATTTAAGCGTGATCATAAGCGGGTAAAGGCCACACCCAAGCATCGGGACATTGACACGCTTTTGTCGGACGTATTAAAACAATTGGCCGTTGATTCTGCTTTGGCTGAACGTCACAGGGACCATTCGTTGACAGGCGATTGGAGAGACCATCGCGATTGCCATGTCAAACCCGATCTAGTGTTGATCTACCGAAAACCTAATGATGAAGTATTGCAGCTTGTCCGTTTAGGTTCACATGCCGAACTTGGTTTGTGAAGGTGGCTTTTAGATTTCCAACGCTGTAAGGTGGATCACTTGTAAGGCGGATTCGCGCTAGCAATCCGCCATTGATCGGGATGATCAAACTGACCCTCCCTTGGATTTTTCAAGTTCCGTAGGACGGGTTGCATCTTTTCGCAACCCAACATCACACGGTTAAACCCTGCACAACAAACCGCACCGGCAAACACGGGGCGGTTTTTTTGTTTGTGCTATACTGTAAACCTCTTGAATTCATTGGAGACTATCATGGCGACAATTACTTTTGATACCTTAAAGTTTGTTGAAAAGCTGGAAAAGTCCGGATTGCCCCGTGAGCAAGCTGCCGCTATTGCAGAGGCGCAAAAAGATGCGTTTGCCGAATCACTGGATAGTATGCTTGCAAGCCGCCAAGACATGACCAATCTTGGAAAACAAATTGATAAAATTGAAAGCACATTACGTCTGGAGCTGGCTGATATTCGTAAAGAGCAAGCTGTTCAACGCTGGATGCTCACAGTGACTGTGGGCGGAATTGTTGCGCTAATTATTAAAGCGTTTTTTCAAATTATATAGCCGCGTAGGTTGGGTTGCGTCTTTTCGCAACCCAACATCACACGGTTAAACCCTGCACAACAAACCGCACCGGCAAACTCGGGGCGGTTTTTTTATGCTCCCAGGCGGGACGGGGTTTGCAACCCCGTTCCTAACGTTTCTGCGCTGTCTGGGCTACGTGACTACATTTAACCCACGCCAAACGTTTCGGACGGGGCAACATGCCCCGTCCGGCTTTGGCATTACCAGCCTAATTGCACTCAACACAAACCATCCAATCCTTCACGGGGTTGGCTGGTTTTTTTATGCCTGTGTTAGACTGGATTTTTCTAGGGGGAGGGTAAGTTATGACGGCAATAACAGTTGATACGCTTAAGTTTACTAAAAAACTCGAAAAGGCGGGGTTGCCTCCAGAGCAGGCTGAGGCCATTGCCGAGGCTTTTAAAGAGGCTAGTGGTGAAGCGGAAGTAGCGACAAAACGTGATATTGAGCATCTTGAAGTTAGAATAGCTGAAATGAAATTTGATCTTTTAAAATGGATTGTTGGGATGTCCTTAGCGCAATTTAGCGTATTAATCGGTATTCTTCTTAAGATAGCGTTGTAGTCACGTAGGTTGGGCATGCTTTTTATGCCCAACGCAATATTTCGATATGGAGATGGATTAGGGTTTGCACATCCCCGTACCATCATTCCATGCGGGACGGGGCTTGCAACCCCGTTCCTAACGTTTCTGCGCTGTTTTGTTGTGGTAGAATTTGGTTTTGTTTTTTTAGGGGAACGTTATGATTTTTCATGTCATCATTGAAGAAGCCGAAGATGGTTGGTTTGTAATTGAATGCCCTGCCTTAGCGGGTTGTGTTTCTCAAGGAAGAAGTGAAGCGGAGGCATTAGAAAATATAAAAGAATCTATTTCGGCGTGGTTGTGGGCTGAGAACGAAAAAGCCATGAGCTATTTACCAAAATCAGACCGTTCGCCAGTGATGGTGATGGTGTAAAAATGGGAAGATTGAATAACATTTCAGGAAAAGAAGCGGTTGCTGCTTTTCAAAAAGAAGGTTGGTTGATTATGGGGCAAGTGGGTAGCCATTTAGTCATGACAAAACCGAATATGCGAGCTAATTTGTCTATTCCACAGCACAAGGAATTATCCATTGGGACGTTGCGTGTTTTAATTCGCAATGCGGGGTTGAATGTAGATGATTTTGCGTTATTTGTAATTGATTGAGGTCAGTGTCGTTGATTTTGGAAAATACCCAGGCGGAACGGTTTGCAACCCCGTTCCTAACGTTTCTGAGGCGTCTTAACTACGTGACTACATTTAACCAATACCAAACGTTTCGCACGGGGCAACATGCCCCGTCCGGCTTTGGGGGCGTGCTATGCGCGCCTTAGCTCCTAATACGCAAGCTCGTTTAAAAAAATCATCAGGGGCGAACGAAGCTTTAGCCATTTGCATTATTTGATCAGTAAGAAAAGGCCATTCTAATCAAAAATGGGTAGAATGACCGCTTTGATTTATTACTGTGACTGACAATATGCTGTGTTTTATTTATAAAAGCCTGAAAAAAGAACATCTTTATTTGTATGTCGATAAAAAAGACGATTTTTCGAAGGTGCCGGAAGCATTGTTCAACAGCTTCGGCAAAATGGAATTTGTGATGGATTTGGAGCTGACACCGGAACGCAAACTGGCCAAGGAGGACGCTGGTAAAATTATGGATAGCCTGAAGGCGAAAGGGTTTTTTGTACAGTTACCGCCGATAACCATACCTATGCCGTTTAAAGTTCAATAAATTGGAACGGCTAGAACATGTGCCATAAAGCAAAGACCTTCCAGGTTTTTAAAACATGGAAGGTCTTAACCGGAGCTTAAACCTATTTCTTACGCTTTCGGCAAGGTAACGCCGGTCTGTCCCTGATATTTGCCTGCCCGGTCTTTATAAGAAGTCTCGCAAACTTCATCGGCACCGAAAAACAGCATTTTTCAGTTCGGTCGGCGCATAGGTCGCGCCGCACGCTTCGCAGCTGTCGCCGTATTGATCGGCCGCACCGCATTTTGGACATTCGCCTTTGATAAATCGGTCGGACAAGAACATGTTCTTAACCGGATCAAAAGCTTGGGTAATAGTGTGCGAGCTGATGTGTCCCGCATCGCGTAAGCGCTCGTAAACCAATGACGACAGGGCTTTGTTTTCTTCGGAATGGGTGCTGTGGTAATTATCGAAGGCCACGCCGAATTCAGTAAAGTCGGCCAAATGCTCTTTGCCAACCTGGGCGATTAGTTGTTCCGGAGTGATGCCTTCCCTATCCGCCCTGAGCATGATCGGCGTGCCGTGGGTGTCGTCCGCGCAAACGTAATAGCAGAGGTTGCCGCGTTGCTTTTGAAAACGCACCCAAATATCGGTTTGGATATATTCGACCAGATGACCTAAATGAATAGGGCCGTTGGCGTAAGGCAGTGCGCTGGTGACGAGAATTTTTCTATCTGACATAGTGTAAAGGTACAAATAATCCAAAGGCAAAAACAGCTGAGCATTATGGCATAAAATAAATGCAAGCTGTGATTATCGGCCATCTAAAAGCTACGCGACCGCAATGCCTGCGGCTTCCGAACAGCCGGACGGGGCATGTTGCTCCGTCCGAAACGTAAGGCGTTGGTTACCTGTAGCGACTTAAGCTC
>JBCKWP010000075.1:0-8340 GCA_038922455.1 Methylobacter sp.
ATTTCGGCGTCGATGCCTTCCTCCTTGGGGATGATGAACACCACAGCGAAGCCTCCGTCGGTGACAATTTGGACGGCCTCGAAGAAGCCGCCGTGATCCTCCACATACTCAAAGTCCGGCGTGAAGTCGGCGTCGCCGTAGCTTGAATCGGTGAACATACTTTTTGTCGGTGAGTGCCCCGTTTCTGACTCAATGGATTCAGAAGTGTCGCCGGCCTGAAGTAGTATGAAGAAGCCGTGTTCTTCGGGGTCGTAGGGTTCAGGGAAGCGTTGATGGAGGAAAGTCCCAATTTCAGGTTGATGGACTTGATTGAGTTGTTGAGGGGATTTGAGAATCAGCATGGAGGGTCTCCTTTTTGATGGGCAAAAAAAAGCCCCGATGATCGGCATGACCAACGAGGCTGTATGGGTTGCGGCTTTTTCGTATTTATTGAGCGCCTAAATGCCGCCAAAGTCTCTTATTGTTATGGGATTATGGGAATGAAACCTCCTTTCTGATGGGCATAAAAAAACCCTGCTGATCGGCGAGGCTTGATGAGTGTGGATTGCGTAGCAAACCGCCAATCAACGCACAAGATCGAGAATAATCGAGCACAATCAATCGGGCATAAAAAACCCCCGCTTGAAAAATCCAAACGAGGGTCAATTGATCATCCCGATCATGGTGGATTGCTAGCGCGAATCCACCCTACGCAGTCACCGTACGCCGTCACCGTACAACATTGATCCGCCGTACGGCCGTATGCGCAGGGGGGGGGAGAAAGAGGAAGAGGAAGAGGAAGAAATGTCAAATGTAAGGCCTGACCCCATGATTTGTGACCCCATGATTTGCATGATTTGTGACCCCATGATTTGCATGATTTGCATGATTTGCTCGTCGTAGCGGACGGTGATTCTCTGGATGGCGTTCATGGATCTGACCCCAGTTCTTCCGGGAAAGTGAGCACCGGCCAACTGGCGTAGGTCGGCCTCGGCCATAGCGCCTTTGCTGGCCTAGAATTTATTACATCAAGCATGGGCCGCTTGCCGCAGTACCCGCTCAGCCCATCGATTAAGGCTCTGCCCGGTGTGCGCTGCGGCCTTGAGTGCGGCCGCGTGAACCACGGGGTCAACGCGCAGCATCAGCCGTCCGGAAGCGGGTTTTTCCGGCGTCTGCCCCATCTTTTCGCAGGCGGCAACATAGTCATCAACAGCCTCATGAAAAGCGGCCGCGAACGCGGCAACTGATTCCCCGTGAAAGCTGATGATGTCGTCGATGTTCTGAACACGCCCGACCAGAATATTGTCGTCGGGGTCAAATTCCAGGCTGGCCGTATAGCCACAGTATGTCATGGTGTTTTTCATGGCGTAATCTCCAATTTGATCAAAAATTCGCGTGCTGCTTTGACGCGATAGATGAGCGCTTCGCGCTGCGGATGAGGTCGGTGAAAATAGGCCCGTCGGCCATCTTTCTCGAACATCACCGATGATCCGCTTCCTTCCATAACAGTGCAGCCGATAGCTACTAGCAGTGCCTCGATACGATCCCACGGTAGATTTCCGCTGACCGGGTCGGAAAAGATGGTTTCGAGTGTCTTGCGGCGCTTGCTGTTCATGGTAGATATGCTAGCACTTTATGGAAAATATGCAAGCAACTCTTGCGAGGAAATATTGGAATATGAGAACCGATCCCTTTGTTCTATGAACCGTGGTCTGCCCCCTATTGGCCTGCTTCTATTTTTCAGTATTTTTCAGGATCACGCCAATTGCGCCGTCATCCCGCGTGACGAACTCGATCCCGGCCAGGGCCAGGGCTTTAGCCACCTTGTTGAGGGTGGAGCCCCGGCTATCTGCCAGGCCACCCTCCATGCGTAGCAGCGCCGACATCGAGATGCCTGCCGCCTGGAGCAACTCTTCCCGGCTCCAGCCCAGCATCGCGCGGGCGGCGCGTATTTGTCTTCTGTCGATCATTACTGGCTCCTTGATTACCTGTTTTCGTAGATAAGTTTATCTGCTCGTTTAGATGCTTTTTATGTCTTTTGCGGCGCATTGTATCGTGGCATCACCTTCAATTGCTGTATCCTCCACAGCTTTTTTGCACGGAGGGCGTACTATGTTGTCATTCTGGATACTCATCCCGCTGGTCTTTTCTGGCGGATATCTGCTGAGCCGTTGGCAGAATCGTCGTTGGCGATACGACCGAGTGGCAGCTGCGCAGCGGCTACTACAACTCAAGGTGCTATCGCTCGAAATCAAAAGCCTGCGGCAGAAGGTTGTCTCTGCTCAGGGCAGGCGAACGCCACCCGCTCAGCGCAGGCTGGTGCGTAAGCGACCGACACTGGTTTGGTGGAAACGCCGATTGCTGGCCTGGCTGCACCTGCGTTGGCCATGGCTGACTCGCTTCATGCGCTTTTCACCGATGACCTATATCCGCTGGTTGCAAGCGAAAGGCCGCAAGGGGCACGCCGACAAAATCGCTGAAGGCAAAGCTCTGGCCCGGGGACGACCGCCCACCCCGCAGTTCATCGTCGACGCCATCCTGGCCATCAAACATGACAACCTACGTTACAGCGCCGGACTCATTTCACGGATGATTTCTGGCGGCGAGCTCAAGTTCAGCATCTGCAAAAGAACCGTGGCCAAAATTCTCAAAGCGCACGGCTTCAAACCCAAGCCCAAGGGCAAACTCCCGCCGCGTGAGGAGGAGCCAGGCGGGGTAGTGACGCTGTACAACCAGTACGTCATGGCGATTGATTTCAAAACAACGCTAGACCTGGCGGGCAACACGCTCTGCATACTCAACCTGATCGACCACGGGAGGCGTGTGTTGCACTGGTCCCGAGCCACCTACAATCCCACCTCCGAGTGGGTAGCCCAGCAACTACGCAATGCCTTTATGGACCTCGACGACCTGCCGGAGGCCATAGTGATGGGCCGAGACAGCATCTTCCTGCCCATCGTCAAGCAAACACTGCCGGCCATGGGTATCAAGGTGATCCGGGTTGGGTACAAGTGCCCTTGGCAAAACGCCGTGGTGGAGAGGTTTCATCGTACGTTGGATGATGAGCTTTTGCGCTACGTGCAGCCTCTCAACGAACGGCAGCGGGGAGTCGCTATTTTTGCGATAGCTTGTTTTGGGCATCCCAGCCCAAGCAAGCGCAAAAATTACGCGACGAATTAATGTTCCTACGGCCCCGCTCGTCCTGCTTCTCTCGTCGAACACCCAACAAGGGGTGTTCGACATCGTTCTCGCAATGACTTTGACGCGCTTTTCGGTAAAGCCTGCATTTTCACTGCGCGATGAAGCTGCTTGTGAAAACACATGCACCTGGCGCTATCGGGTGGCTAAAAATCACTCGCTTCACTCGTCTCCATGATTTTCAGCGTCTGAATCGGCTGCTGAAAAACTTCCGCGACTTCTACAACACCGCCCGGCCACACATGGCCAACGGCGTTGAGCCACCGATTCTGGTGCCATCTGAAAAAGTGCCAGCGTCTAATGATGCTGACTTTTTCAAGACGCAACACAAGGTGCAGAAGGTAAAGTGGCTGGGGGGGGGCTGCACAACAGCTACCGCTGGGCCGCGTAGGTAGCGTCCTGATTTCTTTGCCCTGACCGGTTATCGGTGCCGACAGCCGAGGCTTTGTCACGTCTGGAATTCTGGAATTGACGGACATTGCGCCGCTGTAAAACCAACGAGCACGCCTCGCCACGAAAAAGGCCTTCCAGCAGAAATACCGTTAGGGGCAAGGCAGGTGTCGACATTCCAAAAAGACGCAAAATGTGTCGCTTTGGATTAATTCACCATTACAGTAGAAAAATATCCCTATTTCCAAATACTGACAATATTGGTAAAGTCGTCCGTCCAAGGCTTCATATCGAAATATAAGGGCATTTTTTGCCATTTTCCTAGACCGCTTAGGCGTAACGGCTCCAATGTTTCGGCCTGTCTTGCCATCACCACCCAATCGGTCGCAACCACCAGTGGGATGTCCAGTTGCGGTTTAAATTCCTGGATCAGCGCGGCCAAATGCAAGGCTTCCGCATTAATGGACAATACTTTTTTCAGCGACAAATGGCGGTTGGTCATATGAAATGCCAGGATGCCGCCTGGTTTGAGTTTTTTGAAATACAGTTCCAGTGCTTCCTTGGTCAGCAGATGGGTCGGCACCGAATCGGAACTGAACGCATCCATCACTAATAAATCAAAGTGTTGATCGGGCTCTTTTTCCAGCGATAAACGGGCGTCGCCAACGCGCACCACAGCGTTATGGGCGCATTGACTCAGGTAGGTGAAATAGGCCGGGTTGCTGGCAATATCGACAACCAGCGGGTCGATTTCGTACAGCGTCCAGTTCTGCTGATCTTTGGCATAACAGGTCAACGCTCCTGCGCCCAGCCCGACCACGCCGATACTCCAGGCTTGATTGGTGTTGTCGAATTCCTTAAACAACTGCCCCATAGGCCCAGGACGGCTGTAATAAGTCAGCGGTATGGTGCTTAAGTTTGCGGATAAACGCTGCGCCCCGTGTTTGGTGGTACCGTGGAACAGTTCATGATAGCTTTCAGGCTTGCCTTGCTCATCGGTCAGCACCGCTTCACGCACGGACAGTACGCCAAAAAAGCTGCGTTCCTGATACAGCGTATGGGATGACAGGCCGTGAAGGCTGAGGGCAAGAAATATAATCGCGCCGGTCATCAACGCGAAGCCGACCGGACGCGCCCTGAGCAGATAGGTTAAAACGGTTAGGCCTATCAGGCTGATGACGATGGCATCGAAATACGGGAGCAAATCAGCTACGGTTGCATGAAGAACTAACCCAGTAATAACCAGCAGGGCAGGGGCTATTATCTGCAAAACTAAGCCGGTGTTTAGCGATAGTTTCAGGCCGGGGCGCAGCAGCAAGGCCGCAACAATCATGATCGGATATTCATAAACGGCGTTGAACACAAACGGTGCGACAAAGGTGTTGAACATGCCGCCCAACATGCCCGCAAACGACATAATCAGGTAGAACGTCGTCAAATGCTGGGTATGCGGCCTTAATTTAGCCAGCTCGCCGTGGCAGACCATCACTGCAAAGAAAAACGCGATCAGGTGCAAAATCAGGTAGGCCCAATAAGGCAAATCCGCCGGATTGATGAATGCGTAAGCGATAAACGGTAACAGGAAAATCGGTTGCAGTTTGACCATCAGCGGATGGGTAAGGTCGTTCCATTTGGAAAAAACGATCACAAAAGACAATAAATACAGTGTCAGCGGGATAATCCACAGCAACGGCACGGAGGCAATATCGGTGCTGATGAAGTTGGTCAGGCCAAGTAACAAACTGGATGGCACCAAGGCCAAAGCCAGCCAATGCAGTTGGGTGGCAAGGCTGAGGTTGTTTTCGTCTATATCTTGGCGCTCTGGGCGAATCAATTCGCCCCCACAATGTTGTCGACTTTTCCAGAGCACAAAAGCGCAGCCTGCAATCAGCAGACACAGCAGCAGGTAGCCGATGCCCCAGTAACTCTTCTGGTTAGCCAGTCCGATATTCGGTTCAAGCAGGAACGGGTAACTCAGCAACGCAATCAGGCTGCCGGTGTTGCTGGCCGCATAGAGATAATAAGGGTCATGGCTGGTAGAGTGGCCGACATGGGTGAACCATTTTTGAATCAGCGGCGCGGTGGTGGACACCACGAAAAAAGGCAGGCCGATAGCAAGAAATAAAGTCCAGAACAGCCAAAAGGTCGGATTGCTGTCGGTCGGCGGGACGGTGCTGTCAGGCAAGGCTAATGGCAGCGCCAGAAAGCTGATCAGCATCAGCGCAGCATGGATCTGGATTTGGCGATGCTGACTGTAGCGTGTAGACAGGGTGTGCGCGTAAAGATAACCCAGAAACAAGATGCTCTGGTAGAACACCATGCAGGTGTTCCAGACCGCAGGCGAGCCGCCTAGCAACGGTAATAAAATCTTCCCGAACAGCGGTTGCAGCACAAACATCAGCGACGCACTGGTAAACAAGGTCGCGGCAAACAGGAAAATAAGAGGAAAATTGCGGTCGGTGGTGGCTTGTGGATGGTGGCTCATTATTTTTATAGGTAGAGCCTTAGCGGCTTTAATTTTTAATGCGCTAATGATAAAGCATTTGTCGCCGGTTGGGGCAGTTGAAAATTAAAAAGGGTGTATGTTTTTACCGGATACCATTTTCTTGGCTTGTCAACTATTTAATGGTATATAGTATTTGTAGTTAGCTTTTTATGAGGTGTCTTATGCCGACTGGATCAGTTTTTGTAAATAACCGTACGCAAGCGGTAAGGCTTCCCGCTGAAACCCGCTTTCCTGAAAATGTAAAAAAGGTCACTGTGCGCGTAGTGGGTCAGGATCGGGTGTTATCACCCGTTGAAAATACCTGGGATAGTTTTTTTCTATCGGAAGAACATGTTACCGATGATTTTATGACTGAACGTGCAGCACAGGAACAGCAAGGCTCTAATACTGAAATACATGCTGGTTACTAGTAATCTTCGCGAGTTTGAACGTGTTGTGGCGTTGCGTTTGGATAATTGGGTTTAGTTATAACAATACTTAAGGCATCATTCGTAGCGTACAAAGTATTGCACCGCTGGAGAGGCTATTATTCGGTGCAACACTTCGCTAAATTTTTTGTATTACAACGACCCAAAATAAGCCGCTAATGCCTTAAAATCAGCCTCAGGGAGGTTGGCGACAATGGCTTGCATCGGCCCGCTTTTGCGCGAACCGGCCTTGAAGGCTTTTAATTGTTGTTCAAGGTATTCGGTCTGTTGACCGGCAAGTCTTGGAAACTGCCCGTTACCTGTACCCGTCGAGCCATGGCATCCCATGCACATACCGGCTTTGGCTTCGCCTGATTTTGCCAAGGCCGGATCGCCGCCCGCTTTAACGGGTTTTTGGCTGGAAAAATAAGCGGCAAGGTTGGCGATGTCTTCATTAGTCAGGTTGGCGGCCATTGGCAGCATCATTGGATTGGTGCGGTCTTCGGCTTTGAATGCCTTGAGCTGGTTGCTCAGGTAGGTCGATTGTTGCGCGGCCAGATTGGGCCATTGCGCGTTGCTGCTGTTGCCTTTTTGACCATGACAGCTGACGCAGGGCTGTGCTTTTTGTTCACCTGCCGCTATATCTGCCGCCGAAACCGGCAATGTTAAAACAGTCAGCAGGAAAGACAAGGTAATGGATTGATGTAGTGAGTTCATGTTCACCTCTTGGGATAGGGTTGGGCTATCTGTTTGGCGGGCTATCGAAAGAGTCGGCCCTTTTCAAATAGAGTCTTCACTATACAACTAAAAAGAATAACTGATAAAAAAAGATAAGAGGCGGGAAGCTATACGCTCTTTTGTTCTGGATTCCGGCAGCTGTTAGAGTGCGAAGCGAATCCCTGTCGAGATGACGCTGATATGTCTTATATGGGAAAAGGTAGTTGGATTGCTATGTCCCAGATTTCTTGAACATAGCAAGAGTCACGGTTATTTTACGATCCGTAAATTCGGTTTGGTGGTCGGCTTTTTTACCGGCGGCGGTTCGTCGCCATCGTTGGCTTCCTGGTCGAAGATCATGCCCTTGCCGTTTTCTTTAGCGTAGATTGCCAACACTGCGGTTATGGGGGTGACAATGTGCATGGGTTTTCCACTAAATCGGGCATTGAATTCGATCTCCCCGTTGCCTAGTGAAAGTCCCTGTATTGCTTCGGGCCTTATATTTAAGACGATTTTTCCGTCTTCAATAAATTCTGTCGGTAAAATTGCGCTGGTGTTTTCTGCATCTACAAGGAGATGCGGAGTCAGGTTGTTGTCAATAATCCATTCATAAATTGAACGAATTAAATAAGGCTTTAGGGAGGTCATTTTGCTGGAGTTTATTTTAAAGGCTCAATCATATCTTTTTCAGCTTCGCTAAGGCTACGCTTGAATGCGGCTCTGTTGAATATGCGTTGGGCATAATTGGTGATGGCTTCATTCGGTGTCGATACATCAATGCCTATACTGGGCAGACGCCATAATAGGGGGGCGATTACGCAATCGATCAGTGAAAACTCGTCACTCATAAAAAAGGGTCTGGCGGCAAAAATAGGTTCGGCAGACAATATGCTCTCTCTAAGCAGCTTCTTGGCGCGGGCAGATTTTTTCTCGCCGGAAAATAGAATTTCGTCCAGTAACTGATACCAGTCCTGATCGATGCGTTTGATCAGCATTCTGGCATTAGCCCGTGAAACCGGATCCATTTGGTGCAAAGGCGGATGCGGAAAGCGTTCGTCCAGATATTCCATGATGATGCGCGAGTCATAAAGAACCAGATCGCGTTCAATCAATGTTGGTGACGTGCCGTTGGGATTCAGCTCA
>JBCKWP010000076.1:0-8254 GCA_038922455.1 Methylobacter sp.
CACCACGAAAACCTCAACATCTGGCCTATAAGCTTGGGATTATGATCGGCCTGGTCGGTCTGGCTGTGCTGTTGTTACCCGCCTATGACAAATTCCACGTCCGTGGCCCGATGAATAGCGGTCACGACACACTCAAATGTATATCCTGCCATCAAGATGCGCCGGGCAGTTTACGCCAACAAATTCAGGCTAATCTGCGCTATGCGCTTGGGTTACGTGAACGCTTGGCGGATTTCAGCCATCAAGACGTGAGCAATGAAAACTGCCTGGGTTGCCACGAACGTCCTAATGATCGACATCCAGTCTATCGTTTTCTTGAGCCGCGCTTCCTCAAAGCCAGAGAAAATCTGAGTCCCCAGTTTTGCGTTTCCTGCCATGCCGAACATAAGGGGCAGCGGGTCACACGCGCAGAGATAGGTTATTGCGTGAACTGTCACAAAAAAACCAAACTCAGGAAAGACCCGCTGGATGTGCCGCATGAGCGACTGATTGCTCTCAAACGCTGGGAAAGCTGCCTGGGTTGTCACGATTTTCACGGTAACCACATCATGAAAACAAAGAAGACGGTCGAGCAGATCATTCCTGCTGAAAAAATTTATGATTATTTTCAAGGCGGTGCATCGCCTTATGGAGACGATCGCCACTACAAAGCCAAAAAGGAGGTCAACCATGACTAGCAAAAGCTTCTGGATTACGCTGTTTACTCTAGTCTGCCTGGGTATCTACCTGTTCGTCAGTGCCCCACCACCGCTAGATGATCAAAAAAACCAACAGGCTACTATTCCTGTAGAACAGATGTTTGCCCTGCTACAAACGGAGAACGCTGCCGCACGATTAATATGGACTAAGGAAATTGTTGGTGAGGGTAAGAAAGTGGGGTTGAAATTTGATGAACACTGGCGCGATGCCGATTTGGAAGCAGGGCCATTGCCCGCGCTTTTTTTGCGCGAGACGGCAAAAAGTATGGAAAAAAGTCCGGTGGGGCTCAGTCTGTTTTTGGGATCGGATTACCCGATCAGCCCCGACAACCGTTTCGAAGGATTGCAACAGGAAAAATTTCAAGCCTTACGCCAATCCCAGCAAGCGCAATTTTTTTATGTGCCAGATATAGGCTTGCACACAGGCATGTTTGCTGACATTGCCGTTGCCGCGCCCTGTATCGAGTGCCACAACAAACACGAGCAATCGCCTAAACATGATTGGCATCTGAATGACATAATGGGGGCTGCGACCTGGATGTATCCGGCTTCAGTCGTTACCCTGGAAGACATGCTTAAAGCCATTACGGTCTTGCATCAGGGTATCCAGGATGCTTATGCGGCTTATTTAAAAAAAGTCCTTACCTTTGCTCGCCCGCCCGCCATCGGCGAACACTGGCCACACGACGGCTATTATCTGCCCAGCCAAGAAGTATTTATGCAGGCGTTTTTACAACGCACGGCTCAACATACCCTCCCTGTCCTGGGGACACTGAGCAACTCTCGGCAGAATACCCAGTTAAAGGAATCCAGCCATGATACTGTTGAATAAACTCATCAAAGCATGGCGGCAAAAAAAGCAAAGCTCATTTACCACGATTAGCCCTGCAAGCACGCCGGCAAAATCAGTGTTCAGTAAAGACTATTTTTGTCTGGGGCTGCTGTTATTAACGGCTTTTGCCATACAAGAATTTGGCAATTTTAGCTGGCCTTGGTTGGCAAAATTACAAACTGATGATGTCTACAAGCAACTCTCAGGCTTCGCGCTAGTCGGCTATCTCCTTCACCAATGGCGCTGCTCGCTGTTGCGCAACCAGGGCTTGATGCAAAAAGCGGCTAAACTTCTTAATCAGCATAAACTGCTGGGCGCCTTAGCGCCTGCGTTCTTCTACGCCCATACCCAGCACATAGGCTATGCTTATTTACAAGCCTTGAGTCTGGTCTATTTCGCCATTTTTCTCACCGGGCTTTGCAATTTCGAGATCACTCGTATTCGCAAACCCTGGTTTCGAAATATCTGGATTACTGTCCATGTCGGACTAGCGACAGGCTTGGTGTTTCTGCTGGGTTATCATATTTACATCAGTTATGCCTATCAATAGATTTGGCTCGTTCCCACGCGGCTGCGTGGGAATGCAGTATCAACGCGCCGCATTGATAGGTAGACCGCCGCGCGGACAGCATGAATTCCCACGCAGCGCGTGGGAACTAGACAACTTAACCAACACCAAACGTTTCGAACGAAGCAACATGCCCCGTCCGGCTTTGCTACTGCCTCGAAACCGTCCTAAGAAATCAGTTTAAAGAACCACCTTATGCCTACAAACCTCATCATTTTTTTCTTCTATTTAATTACAGTCGTTTATTTCGCTGGCTTTGCTCTTACCCATAAATCGACGCAAACCAACTTCAAAGAGGTCTACCTGTATACAGGAACGCTCGCCATGCTGGGCTGTATCAGCGAGGTGGCTATTAATAGCTTCTGTCGGGCGGTATTCGACACCTCCCTTTGGGTATATCGGGTAACCCCAATACACCATGGCGATACCTCGATTTTTGCGTTTTTTCAGTGGTCACTCTATGGCTATCATCTTTATTTTGTTCGGAAAAAGCTTCAATCCTATCACCTTAAATATGAAGACTATATATTTACTGCAGTGCTCGCTATAGAGGCGTTATTGCTGGAAATATTAGTCAATGTTTCCAGTAATTATTTCCTGCACACCTACGTTTTTTATTATCTACCTAACGACATGGGCCACTTGACTACTATTTTTGTTTTCCCTTTTTATCTGCTGGGCGGCGCCATACTGATCGGCATGTTTAAACGGTTTTTGCTAGACCCCATGTTCTTCGGTACGCTGAGTTTTTCTGTTGCTTTTATTTTTGTATTTTTAACGTAATACTTTTTTATCCTTGAAAGCACCGACCAAACCTAATTGCGCTCGACGAATTTCGTCCAACGCAAGCGGTTGGCGTTGGCGACTACGGTCACTGACGACATTGCCATCGCCGCACCGGCAATCATCGGGTTTAACAAAACGCCAAATAGCGGATACAACAACCCGGCCGCGACCGGAATGCTGACGGTGTTATAGAAAAACGCGCCGATCAGGTTTTGTTTGATATTGATGACCGTCGCTTTGGATAACTCGATGGCTTCCGGCACTTTTAGCAGGGAACCTTGCATAATAACCACATCGGCGCTTTCAATGGCAACATCGGTGCCGGTGCCGATCGCAAAACCGACATCGGCCTGCGCCAATGCAGGTGCATCATTAATACCGTCGCCGACCATGCCGACGATTTCACCCGCCAGTTGCAGCTCTTTAACCACCTCGGCTTTATCTTGCGGCAACACCTGAGCCCGCACTTCCAAAATACCGGCCTGCTTGGCAATTGCATCGGCGGTGATTTGGTTGTCCCCGGTCACCATGATAATGCGCACACCCTGGTTAAGCAGCACTTGCACCGCGTGCGCGGAATCCTTTTTAATCGGATCGGAAACGGCGATGATGCCCGTTATTTTATCGTCTACCGCAAGCAGCATCGGCGTTTGACCCAAAGCCGATAATTCTTCCAGTCGGTTGTTAAAACGGGTGTAGCTTACGCCCTGCGCTTCCATCAACGCGGTGTTGCCGAACAACACGCGCTGCCCGTTAATCGTCGCCATCACTCCGTGGCCTGCAACGGCTTCAAATTGCTGCACTTTTTCCAATTTTATTTGCTTGGCTTCGGCTGCCGACAAAATAGCCGCCGCCAGCGGGTGTTCCGAGCCTGACTCAATGCTTGCCGCCCATTGCAAAAGCTGTTCTTCGCTAAAGTCGCCAACGGTTTCAACCGTTGAAACGGTAGGTTTGCCCTCGGTCACCGTGCCGGTTTTATCGAGTATCAGACAGGTTAATTTACCCGCCGTTTGCAGGGCTTCGCCCTTACGGATCAAGATGCCCGATTGAGCGGCTCGACCCACCGCTACCATCACCGAGATAGGCGTCGCCAAACCCAAGGCGCAGGGACAAGCGATAACCAAGACGGTCATTGAGGTGACGAACGCGTAACCCAAGGACGGCTCGGGCCCAAATGTGTACCAAATCAAAAAAGTCAGCACTGAAATGGCGACCACGACCGGTACGAAAACGCTGGAAATCTTATCGGCCAGACGGGCGATTTCAGGTTTGCTGCTTTGGGCTTGCCGAACACTGTTAATAATCTGCGCCAATGCGGTATCGCGGCCAATGCGGGTTGCGGTGAACAAAAAACTGCCGGTCTGGTTCATGGTTCCGGCAACGACTTCGGAACCTACGGTAAGTTCCACCGGCAGCGGTTCGCCGGTCAGCATCGACTCGTCAACCGTGGAATGCCCTTCCAGCAACACGCCGTCCACGGCGATTTTTTCGCCGGGCCGGACTCTTAAGGTTTCGCCCAAACCCACTTGTTCGATCGCAATGTCCATTTCCTCACCATTTCTGATCACACGCGCGGTGCGCGGCTGTAAACCGATCAATTGCCGAATCGCGCTGGAAGTTTTGCCTCGAGCTAACGTTTCCAACCCAGAGCCTAGGTTAATAAAAGCCAGGATCATCAAGGCGGCCTCAAAATAAGCATGTTTTGCCAGCGACGGCAGAGTGCCGTGATAATCGATAACAATGCAGGAATACAGCCACGCCGAACCTGTACCCAAGGCAATTAGGGTATCCATGTTGGCCTGCCCCAGCGTTAATGACTTGTACGCGCCGCTGTAAAAATGCCAGCCTGAATAAATCAGGATGCTTAAGGTGATAAGGGCAATTTGCGGCCAAACCCATTGTCCTGTTGTTGAACCGATTTCCGGTAGCCAGTCGAAATGATCGGCTATCATTAGCGATAACCCAAAGATTGCCGCTACACCCGCTTTTTTCATCAACTGGCGGTAGCGTTGCAACTCTTGTGCTTCCTGTACGGCAGGGTCTTCAAAACCCTCCATCACCGCCGCATCGTAACCGGCTGCCTTAACGGCTTGTTTTAACAGCTCGGGATCGGCATAGCCTTTAACTACAGCGGAGTGGTCGGCAAAATTGACGCTAACCGAGGTCACGCCTTCAACTGCTGCCAAAGCGCCCTCAACAACACTGACGCATCCGGCGCAACTCATGCCTAAAATTGATAAACGCAATTCATCGGTAGTCTGGGTACTCATAAAATCACTCCTCGCATTACGATGTTGCTACGGTAAAACCCGCGTCACTAATAGCGGCGGCAATAACATCCAAGCTGGTTTTTTCGGCATCGAATTCGACATTAACCTCCTTGTTTTGGCTGGAGGCGTTAACCAACAACACTCCATCGATAGCTTTCAGCTTGCTTGTTACATTAGTTTCACAACCGCCACATTTCATGCCGGTAACGGTTAACGATACGGATTCAGTCATGTTAATCTCCTTTTGTGGTAAAGACTTTGCAATACAGCGCCTCTAAAATAGAGCCTCCATCATACTCGACTGATAGTCGCTAATCATGGTATAAATCTTAACTTACTAAGGTATTCTTATACATATACCGACCTAACACCTAAAACAACCAACAAAACACCTTGAACAATTTACATGGCAGACATAATAATCGAGCGGCAACAGATTTTTGACCAAAATTTAAACATTTACCTGATTAGCAAGATGCTGCAGCCAGCGCCAAAATGGCTGTGATTTCGGCTGGAATTCCAACTTAAACGGGGGAACATACAGATAACATCCCTCAAAGGGATGTTATCTGTCCCGGTTTAAGTGGAAATCCGTAAATTGAAGGCTGCGGAGCATCCAGCTGAAGAAGGTTTCTAATCAGGAACATTTATGCCTATGAACTCCTTTTTAGGGACCACGATTTTGATCTGAATAATAAAGAAGGTGCTACCCAAACCACCCATCAAGTCATTACCGACACCATTTTAGAGCTTGGACTCAACACCCTTGTAGAGCCGCACAAAGCCTTCATTAACTTTACGACACAAAACATTCTGGGCACTATAAAATAACTATGCCGTTAAATACCATTACCAACCAAACTATCGCGCTTGCCGGCATTGCTCAGGCTGCGGCGCTGGTGCAACAACTGGCGACAACCGGCACCGCCGATTCGAGCGCCCTTGAGGCCAGTATTGCCAGTCTTTTCATGAGTGATGAGCATGGCGTAGCCAATGTCTACGGGGGATTATCAGGCCTTAAGCTGGGACTTGTTCAACTTAACGACCAAATGACCAGCCTTAAAATCTCCAATCCTGAACAGGCACGCTATGCCGCCTCGCTGGTTTTTCTGGAGAATCAACTGTCCAAGCAACCGGACATGCTTAAAACCATTTTCACCGGAATTGACCGTGCCCAAGCGCAATCAGAACATTTCGGTCAACTACATGAGAATGTGCTGGCGAATCTTGGCGACATTTATCAGACCACCATCAGCACCCTGCAACCAAGAATCATGGTCAATGGCGAGCAGGAATATTTATCCAAACCCGACGTCGTTAATAAAATACGCGCCTGCCTGCTGGCCGGAATACGTTCGGCCATTCTTTGGAGAAACTGCGGAGGCACCCGCTGGAAATTCTTGTTTTCCCGTAAAAAAATTCAGGCCGAATTGCAAAACCTGCACAAACAACTTTAAGCGACAACATGACACCCTTAATAGAAGCCGAACACCTGACCCGTTATTACGGCACGCATTGCGCCGTTAACGATGTCAGCTTTACCTTAGCCAAAGGTGAAGTGCTCGGTTTTTTAGGTGCCAACGGTGCGGGTAAAACCACCACCATGCAAATGCTGTGCGGCAATCTCGCCCCCAGCGCCGGGCAAATTAAAATCAACGGTTTCGATCTATTAGATCAACCCAAAGCCGCCAAAATGAATCTGGGCTATTTGCCCGACACACCGCCGCTGTACAAAGAATTAACCGTGCAGGAGTTCCTACTTTATTGCGCCAGACTGCACGGCATCACCAAAAATTCCGTCACTGCCGCCATCAACCGGGCCCAAGAGCGTTGCGGCTTAACCGATGTGACCGACCGGCTGATCGCCAACCTGTCCAAAGGCTTTCAACAGCGTGTCGGTATTGCCCAGGCCATCTTGCACAACCCTGAAGTTATCGTACTTGATGAGCCAACTGTCGGCCTTGACCCCATTCAAATCAGGGAAATACGTGCTTTGATACGGGAGCTGGGACAAGAGCACGGCGTCATCCTATCCACCCATATACTGACCGAGGTGCAGGAATCCTGCTCGCATGTGCAAATCATCCATCAAGGACAGCTGATCCTGAATGAAACTATAGCGGGGCTTAACCGGCAAATGGATACCGGCACCCTGCAAGTCACCACCCGGTTTGCGCCTGACATTAACAGCTTACTGACCATTCCCGGTGTCAATTCTATCGAAAGCATCACTGAAAACCGGATTAAAATTCATCACAGCGTAACCGCCAATCCTGCCGAACAAATTGCCGAACACATCATTAGTGCCGGTTGGAAACTACAGGAATTGACGCCGATAAAAAGGTCGATGGAAGATATTTTTATCAGCTTGACTAAAGAGCATCCTGACTTAGCTGTTCAGTCGCTAGAAAAATAGAACACAGATGGCATGGTAAATGCTGGGCTAAAGAATAATGAAAATATATAATTGGAATCGAGAAAAGAACGCCGCTTTAAAAATAGAACGTGGCATATCTTTTGAAGAAATTATCTTTCACATTAAAAATGGTGATGAACTGGATATTTATCCACATCCTAACCAAGCGCAATACCCAAACCAAATGATTTCCATTGTTGCTGTAAATGACTATATTTATCTTATTCCTTATATAGAATCTGAAAATGAAATATTCTTAAAAACCATTATCCCTAGCCGAAAAGCCACCAAAAAATATCTTGGAGAAAAAGATGAGTGATTATTTATTAGATGCCGAAGAGCAAGAAATTTTAGCCGCTTTCGAATCTGGAGATGTTGAATCGATTCCCAATGTAAAAAAAGAAATCCACATACACAGTCAAGTTGCCGCCGCTACTTTCAATCGAGATAAAAAAATAAATATTCGTCTTGCCAGCCGGGACTTATCCGAAATTCAAAAGCTTGCGTTGGCAGAGGGAATTCCCTATCAAACCTTAATAGCCAGCGTTTTACATAAATTTGTCGATGGTAAATATATAGAAAAACATCACTAAAGAATCTATGGCAAAAGAAAAACGAAATTGGGAACTATTAAAATAGTTCGTGTTTTTCATGGACAATGCATAGTCGATTTTTAAAAATCCG
>JBCKWP010000077.1:0-8202 GCA_038922455.1 Methylobacter sp.
GCGTCAATTGTATCTCTCAATAAGCGATTTATTCGCTATTACTTTGCACGGATCGATGATTTGCTTGCCAATGGTATGAAGGTAGGTCACAAACATTCAATTCAGGAGCTTGTCACCAAGCGAGGTGAGGTGACCGGTTTTCATGTGGAACATATCCTCTCTCATAACGAAGAAAATAGAACTCTGTTTGGTGGCGATGAAGAGCGTTTCGACTCAGAACGTAACCGTCTTGGGGGAGTGTTGCTGTTAAAGGGTAAGGATAATATCTCCAGCTCTAATGAGGTGTATCGAAACAAGCTCAAAACCTACGCAAACACACTGTACTGGAACGAAACGCTGCGCGCCGATACCTACAAATAAAATCTGGATTTCACGGATTTCAAGAATAATTACAATCTAGATTTTCACTCATTGGATACGTTTGGCCCGAAAGAGTTAGAGTATCGTCATCGATTGCTGTTCGACTTGTCTGAGTTGATTTGGAATCCCCTTTAGCTTGCTGCCTGGATTAGGGGTCTGAAGGCCAACGGTACGAAAACGTATGTTAGCGTCTTAAATCAGTCTTAAAGCTGTTTCATAAATCGCTTGAGACCTAATTAAACAAGCTGATGGGACAATCTGACAGCCTTTCAATGTAGAGGGTCAGTTCTATTTTTCGGAGAAGAGAATGATCGATTGGGTTAGTATGCTAATTTCCAACAATAGGCCATAAAAACGGGATAAATTTGGGAGACTAGAATTGAGTTCAAGCTTTCATCGGTCGAGGAATCTCACAAAATCCCATGGGACTTTAGTGTCGTTATACTTCGCGCGGTCACAATTGCGGATTTTAAAAAGTGTTGAAGGCCATAAATTACAAGGTTTTTTCCGTTTCCATTTTCCACAAACTTGACCGCGCGCAGTATAGTTTAATTGCACCCATTATTGGCGCCAATATTTCTAGTTTAGACGTACGTCATCGCTCTGGGCAACACGCCTCCCTAGCCACACAACATAAAGGAAAACGTCAGTGAAATTCATTCATGCTGCAGACATACACCTGGATAGTCCGTTAACGGGATTGAGCGCTTACGCCGATGCCCCTGTGGAAATGCTGCGCACTGCGACTCGTGATGCTTTTACCAACCTTGTTACCGAAGCGATTGAACAACCCGTTGACTTCATGGTGATTGCCGGAGACCTGTACGATGGCACTTGGAAAGACCACAACACGGGTATTTATTTCTGTAAAGAAATGGGGCGCCTAAAGAAAGCAAGTATTCCTGTTTACCTGCTTTTCGGCAACCACGATGCCGAGAGTGAAATGACCAAGAAGCTGCAACTGCCTGACAACGTCTTTACCTTCGACACCCGAAAACCAAGCACTTTTTGTCTGGAGCACCTAAAGGTTGCACTGCATGGCCGCAGCTTTAAGGAAAAGGAGACCCTGGAAAATCTCGCGACTGGGTATCCAGATCCGCTGCCAGGGATGTTCAACATTGGCGTTCTTCACACGGCGCTTGAGGGCAATTCAGCCCACGCGAACTATGCACCGTGCAGTCTCGCCGAACTTCATGCAAAGGGTTACCACTACTGGGCACTAGGCCATGTTCATGAGCATCAAATTTGGACAGGTGCCTCGACAGTGGTTTTCCCGGGCAATCTTCAGGGGCGTCATATACGAGAGACAGGGCCGCGTGGAGCCATTATCGTTACCGCAGATGAGCATGGCATTCAGGAAATTAAGCGACTTTTCGTCGATGTACTCCGCTGGGCCAGTCTTGAGGTAGATGTATCCGAGTGTAACTCGCTATATGAGGTGGTGGGCGCCATAGGGAAAGCGCTCGAAGGTATCGTAGAAAGCAGCACGTCCACCAACCCCACCGCCGTAAGAGTGACCGTTACCGGTAAGACGCCCGCTCACGGTGACCTTTTCGGTCTGGAGTCTCAACTGCGTGCTGAGGTCTTAGCATTGGCTGTCGCCATTGGGGCGGAGCGACTTTGGATTGAAAAGGTCAAGGTGGGCACTTCACCGGCGGATGACGGTGAGGCGGTGAGAGCACGAGCCGATGCGCTTTCAGACCTTCAGTATCTTCTTGAGGCGGCTGAAACGGATCCCGATTTCCTCAAAAGCCTGCAAGAGGATCTCTTGGGCTTGGTCAACAAGGCTCCCCTGGAGTTGCAAGCCTCTGTTCCCTACTTCAAAGCCATCCGCTCTGGCGACCTGGCTGAATTAATTTGCGAAGTCCGTCCTGGACTTGTTTCTCATTTAGCCAAGGTGGAGTGAGCTTAATATGCGATTACACCGTTTAGACCTCATCAAATATGGCAAATTCTCTGACCGCTCTGTCGAGTTTCCATTTGCCAAACACGACTTCCATCTGATTGTCGGCCCCAATGAGGCAGGCAAGTCCACTTTGCGGTCCGCCATTGTCGATTTGTTGTTCGGTATCCCCGCGCGGTCAGTGCATGGTTTCCTGCATCCCCTTAACGAACTGCGTCTGGGAGCCAACATTAGCAACAGCTCAGGGTCTTTAGAGTTTCACCGGGCAAAGGCTCAAAAGCAAACACTGCGCTCGCCACTGGACGTGGTAATGCCAGATACGGCGCTGATACCCTTTTTGGGCGCTGCCGATAGAAATTTCTTTGATCAGATGTTTGGTCTTGACCACACTCGGTTGGTTTCTGGGGGCAATAGCATCCTGAATGCCGAGAACGATGTTGGCCAGATACTATTTCAATCAGCGGCCGGTGTTGCCAGTCTCGGAAAAATCCGTGATGCACTGGTCGCTGAAGCGAATACACTTTGGGCCCCGAGAAAGTCTAATGAGAGAGCGTATTACCTCGCCGCAGACCAGCTCGAAAAGGCGACTGCCGCTTTAAAGGAAGCAACGGTCCGCACCAAGGTCTGGGTGGAGGCTAATAGTAAAGTCGAAGCTCTGCAAGAAGCATTGAGTAGTGAACGTGATCGCCACCAGCAACTCCAAGGCAAGAGAAGTAGCCTTGAACGTATTCGAAGGCTTGCGCCGTTTCTGATGGCACTCAGGGATAGCGACAATAAACTGGCTGAACTTGGCGAGATGATAGAACTGCCAATAGAAGCCGCCACCACGCTCGTAGCGGCAGAGCGGGAGCTCGCCATAGCCCAACAGCGTTTGGAACTGCGCAATGACGAGGTCGAAAAAACAACGGAGGACTTAGGAAAAATCCATGTGGATGAAGACCTGCTTGGAATGACTGCCGACATCAGCAAGCTCGATAACCTTCGCCTTCAGTACAATGCCTATGACAGCGATATCGAACGTAGAAAAAAAGACATAGCCGCGCTTTGGCAAGATGTCTGCGCTTCATGCACTCAGCTTGGTTGGACACCTGAATCTGAAGGCTCTATTGCCCTGAGTCTGCCTACGCTGCTTGTACAACGCGAACTTAGGCAGCTTGTCCGTGACCACGGCGGAATGATCCAGGCATTGCGGTCAGCTGAACAGGCCGAAAGGTTCAAGCACTCTGAAATTGAATCACTGACAAAGCAGCTTGCCGAAGTGCAGTCTGGAGAGGTCAAGCCTGCTCTTCGTGCTGCTTTAGCACACGCCAAGTCCTTCGGTGACCCAGAGACAGCCATCCAGAAGCAACAGAGTGCGCTGATCAAGGCGAAGTCAGCGCTGGAAGGCTTATTGCAAGAGTTGGGGCAATGGAGAAAACCCTTGCCTGATTTAATGTCAATGCAGCCGCCTAGCCAAGAAAAAGTATCGCGATTGGTGCAAGACCGGCAGATCCTTGTCGCCGACCGAAAAGCCGAACTAATGCGGCTGAAAACCAAAAAAACTGAAGTTAACAGGATTAATCTGCAAATATCTCAGTTTAAAGAGCTTCATCATCCCACGACACCCGGGGCGGTTATTGACGCGCGGCGTGAGCGAGACGCTTCATGGCTGGCTATCAAGGCAGGTGAAATGGGTCTGCAACAAGAGGGGCAGAAGTTTGAGGCGACGATGGTCTATGCCGACAACGTTGCTGATAGGCGACTTGACGATGTGGAGGAAGCAACAGAGCTTCAAAGTTTGCTTCATCAGCTTGAGCGTGAGAAGCAGAGCTTATCGATGATTGAAAGCCAGTGTGCAAACTTGGACGAAGAACTCCAGCTGTTTGATAACCAATGGACTAAAGAGGCTGTAAGTTTGAATTTGGTCGACATGCCATTAGAAGACATCGGAGCCTGGGTCATTAAGCGGGAAAGGACGCTTGCTGTAGCGGCTGTTTATCAAAATACACAGGATGATTTTGACTCACTTTGCCGATCAGTTTCGGAGTCGAGACTTAGCCTCGGTAATGCGTTACAGGAAACAGGGCTTCAGGTGGTCGAAAGCGATAGTCTGTCTGTCCTGTGCGTGCAGTCAGAAGGTTTTATCCAAGCCGTTGACAGCGCTAGAGTTCGTCACGAAACGGTATCTGCTCAATTGCTTGCCGCGCAGACCCTTGCGACCACGTTAAAGCAATCTACTGATGACGCGAAAGCTGAGGAAAGCCGCTGGACTGAAGCTTGGTCAAATGCGCTTGCAAAAGCTGGGTTATCTCCAGGTAGCGATATTGGCAGCGTTGAAGGTGCTCTCGAACTTATCGGTAAAATTGCAGAAAAGCTAGAAAAGATGCGCCAGATTCAGGTTGAGCGTATCGATGCTATGAATACCGATCTGAAAGAATTTGCTGTCGAAGCAAATCGACTAGCACAGATTATTGCGCCAGATCTTAAAGGTCAGTCAGCGGCTCAGATAGCACAAATCTTGGCAAATCAGCTAAGCCACGCTCGCGAGTCATATTCGGAGAGAGATCGATTGAGGGAGGCACTGCGCGTAGCAAATATGCAGGTTCTGGAGGCAAAGGAATCAATACAAACGGCGACGGCGAGCCTGAAGCCCTTGATGGAAAGAGCGGGTGCCGACACCTATGCGTTGTTAGCCGAAGCCATTGGTCGGTCTGACCAGCAACGTCGCCTAAATACAGAGGCGGTCGAGGCCAAGACCCATCTTCTCAAGGATGGCGATGGCCTTACGCGGGTGCAAATCGAAGCTGAGATCGATGCAGCTGACCTGGTTCAAATTACATCCGAGCTTGCACAAATCAATGATGAGCTTGCCGACACGGTGCAGCGACAAACGACTCTTTCGGCTGAAAATGCAAATGCCTTAAGAGTTTTGTCCGAAATCGGTGGTTCTGACGCGGCACCACAGGCTGAGGCACAACGCCAAGAAGCACTTGCGCAAATGTCAGATGTCGCAGAGCGCTACGTGAAAGTGTTCACCGCAGGTCGCCTGCTCCGTTGGTCTATAGACCGTTACCGTGAAGAAAAGCAGGGGCCACTTCTTCATCGTGCTGGTGCAATCTTTTCAACATTGACTTCGGGGTCTTTTAGCAAGCTGATTGTTGATTTTGAACGGCAACCGATGGTGTTGGAGGGACTGCGCTCGGACGGCAAGTTGGTTGGTATTTCTGGACTGAGCGACGGAACACGAGATCAGCTTTACTTGGCACTTCGATTGGCAGCCCTGGAAATGCACCTCGAGCAGGCCATGCCTTTGCCCTTTATTGCGGACGACCTATTTATTAACTACGATGATGCACGATCAAAAGCTGGGTTTAAGGCACTTAGAGTATTATCTGAACATACCCAAGTCATCTTTCTTAGCCATCATGATCACTTGATCCCAACGGTCCAAGAGGTTTTTGGCAGACAGGTGAACGTTGTGTTCTTGTGATTCGTACAGTATCGATTTTAGCTGGGAGTTCCTATGGAACGGGGCCTATTCAAGCCCCGCACATCGTGACTCAGTGACTGATCTTTACTGGCTGAATGATTTGGAGTTGGCTCGCGCGATCTGCGTCACACCTATTCCGGTGTTTAGCGGCATTGGCCACGAGCGTGACAGGCCAATTTGTAGCCAACTTAACAAAACACCATAGAAATCGTTAGCTTGATAGACAATATGACAGATTAAAGACAGGGTTATCCACAGATTTTGTGGGTAAGTCTGTTTTTGCAGCTTACCTATTGCATATTCGTATTATGGATTGCTGAGATCATAGCCAGTGGAAAAATTAATGCTCATGTCGCTTGGTTCGTCCGCCGCGTTTCAACGGCTGCTTTACCGTGCGGATTTGATACTCTCAAATCACTTTTAACAGAGCAGAACAAATAGAGAGCAATTACAATTTTTGGTGTACTATTTTGAGCCCATCAAGACATGTCGTAAGCCAATGAACAGCGCACCCATTCAGACACAGCACCAGTACTACATTAATGTACACAACAGCCCATGGTCGACGACTGACAATGTGCTGCTGCCCATTCTTGAATCAAGTCAGTTTCCAACGTGGGTTGATTTGCCACTGTTTGCTTGCAAAATTCCGGCGGGGTTTCCTTCACCGGCAGATGACCACCTGGAAGCAACTATTGATCTAAACCGGCAATATGTTCGTCATCCGGCAGCGACTTTCTTTGTCCGGGTTCAAGGCCACTCGATGATTGGCGCTGGCATTCACGACGGCGATATGTTGATTGTTGATCGCTCGTTAGAAGCTCACTCGGGTTCGATTGTCATTGCTGTCGTCAATGCCGAACTAACGGTTAAGCGATTATTGATAAATGGCGATGAAGTTTGGCTAATGCCGGATAATCCAGAATTTGAACCCATGCAGATTAAGGATGGTATGGAGCTGCATATCTGGGGCGTGGTAGCTCATGTGATTCATTCCTTCGCTGGTTAGTGTCCAATGAGCATATTTGCCATTGCCGATTGCAATAACTTTTACGCCTCCTGTGAGCGGGTATTTCAACCGCACTTGAACGGCAAACCGGTTGTTGTTCTGTCAAATAATGACGGTTGCGTGATTGCCCGAAGCAACGAGGCCAAAGCGCTTGGCGTTAAAATGGGTGCCCCCTATTTCAAGATTGAAAAGTTTGCCCGGCAGGAAGGCATTACAGTTTTATCTTCAAATTATGCCTTATATGGCGACATGTCACAGCGGGTCATGCACATTCTGTCCGGTTATGCTCCACGGGTTGAGGTGTATTCAATTGATGAGTCTTTTTTGGACTTATCGGGGATGCCGCAAGATTTAACGCTGTATTGCCAGAATATCTGCAAAACTGTTAAGCAATGGACTGGCATTCCTATTTCAATAGGCATCGCCCCAACCAAAACATTAGCAAAGCTGGCCAATCGCTTAGTCAAAAAAGGTTACTCTGCAAACGGTGCTGTTTTAGATTGGCAAACACTGGCTTCGCCCGAAGAGATATTAGAAGGTACTGCCCTCGATGACCTCTGGGGTATCTCAAGGCGCTGGAGTGAAAAACTGCAAGGTTTAGGCATTCATCATGCACTGGCACTTCGTAACGCAGAACGTAAACAGATGCGCCAGCATTTTGGTGTAGTCATGGAGCGCATCGTTCTGGAATTACGCGGCATATCCTGCATACCTTTAGAAGAAATGCCACCACCCAAGAAACAGATAATGACCACGCGCAGCTTTGGCGAAAAATTGACCAGCATTGATGACTTGCGTTCAGCGGTCACCCATTTTGCTGCGCGTTCAGGTGAAAAACTGCGCCAACAAAAAATGTCAGCCCAAGCTCTGACTATATTTATCCAAACCAGTCCGTTTGACACCGGCAACCCACAATATGCCAACAGCGCTACAACTGAATTTGATCGACCAATCGATGATTCAGCACAATTGATTGCTGCGGCTCATCGCGGATTACAACAAATTTTTAAAACCGGTTTTAGCTATCAACGAGCAGGTATTTTGCTGCCCGATTTATTACCGGCTGGTGTTGCGCAAACCTCATTATTTGATATTGTCGAAAGTTCAGGTAGATCAGAACATCTGATGGCTACACTGGATAAGATCAATCGAGTGCATGGTAAAAGCACCATCCGTTACGCCAGTGAGATGGTCAGCAAACGCTGGCATATGCGCCAACAGTTTAAGTCGCCATCATACACTACCGATTGGCAGGAGCTGTTGACCATTAGGATTTAATAGCTACAAAACTTTCCGAGATTTTTGAATGAACTTGTTATGATAAGGAGAATCAACAATGTTACTTTACGGGCGACTTACTTTTAATATCTTCTATGCAACCTCTGGCCTTTGTTGATTTGGAAGCCACCGGTGGGTCGGCCACTCATGATCGCATTACGGAAATCGGTATTGTGTTGGTGG
>JBCKWP010000078.1:0-8129 GCA_038922455.1 Methylobacter sp.
TCGTCCATATTGCTCAACCATTTCGCCATGAAAATTGTGGTTGGGTAATCGAGCTAATTCATTAATAGTCGCAACCGATTGAATCAATGTTACTTTCGAAACTTTAGCAAAGATAACATCACGTAAATCATGAGTATTGCACTCTTCATCCAAAACAAAGGCACAGACTTCTGCTAAAGTTAATGCCGATTTATCCAAATCTTTCAGCGTTCGCAGGCGTTTTTTACGGCCTATTTTCTTGGCTTCACTGGCAACATGCGTGATAAGAAGATCAAGCACATCAAGTGCATCATCAAGCGCCGTAATTTCAAAGACGTGAACAAAAGCAACCAGTGTCGCGATACACCTATCTTCAGGCATACGGGAAATTTTAGGCATAGAAGTAATGCCCGCATACCGAGCCAGATTTTTTAAGCGACTCGGTGGGATATGCTTAAAATTGAGTGCATGAATACCAAAATCTTGAAATTCGACATAACGATTGATTGCCGCATTAAAGGATGGGCCGCTAATGTTTACGGGTCCACGGCGCAAAAGATCAAATTTTGAGGAAGTAGCACCGTCTGCCACTTTCAACAGATCCTTTAGTTTCGCCTTTTGAGCAGCATTGGGTAATACTGCCAGACGTTGCCACAAGCGATTATTCGTCCGTTCGCGAATTTCTGAAACCAAGCGTGATAATGTTGTTGCACCAGGGAGAAGCACTTTATTATGGATCAGCCACGCCGTGGCAAAATCAAACATTATGCTGGGTCGTTCATTGCTAATCCAGGAGCGTGCATAGAGCAATCGACTTAGTTTGAATCGCCAGGGTACGGAATTAAATTCGTGGTAACCATACTGATTTTGTATTTCAACACTGTGGGCATACCGAGTTTGTTTACGTTCCATGTATTTATATAAGTCGCTGGCATCAACATCACCGATCTGCTGTGCCACAAAAGCGACAGCACCGGGTGGAACGATTGTTGGATCAGACAGGAAAGTCCCTAAAAAACGCACCGTTGTTAGCTGCAGCGCAAAACCCAGATGATTATGATGCCCACGCCGATTGTTGATTATCAAAAGGTCGGCATTATCTAAATGGAAATATCTGGCAAGCTGATTTTCATTGGGCTCACCTGCAAATTGTCCATAATGACTTCTCTGTTCTTTAGTAAGGAATTCTATGGGCATTAAAATTACGCATTGTTGGGTTAAAAAAACGGTCGTTTTCTTTACTTTTTAAAACAGGTTTATTGAGTTGTTTTTTAGGGGTAAAATTAGATAATAAACCCAGTAAAACAATCATAGTAAACAATATAATTATTTTTACCTTAATTTAACTATTTTATATGCTTATCGGTTACGCCAGAGTCTCTACTCGTGATCAACACCTGAACCTACAACAAGATGCGCTACTTGCAGCGGGCTGTGAAAAAATCTTTTTAGATGAAGTGAGTGGAACGGTTGCTTCGAGGCCGGGTCTTGATAAATTAAAAGAACAACTGCGTTCAGGGGATACGTTAGTTGTTTGGCGTTTAGATCGGCTAGGGCGATCTATTCGTGATTTAATTGATTGGGTAACGAAACTTGAACAGGAAGGCGTTGGCTTCCAGAGTTTGCAAGAAGCTATTGACACGACAACGTCCAATGGGAAACTCGTTTTTCACTTATTTGCCGCATTGGCCGAATTTGAACGTAATTTGATTGGGGAAAGAACGCGTGCCGGATTAGATGCAGCGCGTGCACGTGGAAGAAAAGGCGGTCGCCCAGAAGCATTGGATGCTGAAAAGCGTAAATTGCTGATTGATCTTTATGAACAGAAAAAAATGCCTATAAACACGCTGTGCGAAATGATGGGGATTTCAAAGCCAACTCTCTATGCTTATGTGAAAAAGAAGGATAATTCCTGAGGCGCTTTGCGTTTCTTTGTTGGATTAGAGCAAACGACTTGTTTTATTGAAAAGTCGAATTATGATAGACGCTATCGCAACTTTTCGTACCTTTGGACTTCACACCCCTATATGAGCTGTTTCCTGATCGCATATCAAAAGCGGCAAAAGATACACTGAACGATTTCAAGGTGACTGCGGATGCCGTAGTGAAAGCATCAGCGGAAGCGACTAAGGCGGATTTGGCGCAGGCCGTAGCAACAGCCTCAAAAGAGGTTGCTAAGGCTGTGGCGGGTAAAGAGCGACTGCAATGGCTGACGATTAGCGTTTTAGGCTCTTGTCTGGCGTTCGGGCTGTTCGGTTGGTATATGCATCACTCGGCGTTTGATTCGGGTGTCAGTTCCGGCTATGCAACGGGTTACAGACAAGCCAATGATGAAAAAGCGGCGGCAGCTTGGGCCAATACGCCAGAAGGTAAACTGGCTTATCGTTTCGCGCAGTCCGGCGAGCTACAGCGCTTAGCACGGTGCGAAGGCAAAGGATGGGAGAAAAAAAACGGCAATTGCTACGTATATGAAGTGCCCAAAGAAGGTATTTATGGTTGGAAATTGCCATAGCTAAAGCTAAAAGTGACAGTCAGACTAGAGCTACCCTAGCTACTTTTTCTGGGCCGAATTCGGTTTAATCGCCTGAGTTAACTGTTCAAAGTCTGTTTTCCATCTTGCATTTTCCGCCGTGACCGCTTTTAGTTCGCCGGACAAGGCCCCCGTTTCCCTTTGTATGGCGTCGATAGTCTGCCTTAATTCAACGACTTCGTTTTTTAGCTCGGTTGCTTTGGATTCCGAGGCATCCAGCGTGAGTTGCAATTTTTGAGATTGTAAATTTGAAGTATTGTTTTCGGTTTGTAAACTGGTCACTACGGACTCTTTTTCTTTAAGTTGACCTGCTGCCTTGGTGAATTCCTTTTCGGTGCTTAAAAGCCCATTTTCGAGCTCTTTGGCCTTACTGGTTACGTCGTTGTTTTCAGCTTGCAGTTTTGCGGTCAATGTTTTTTGGTCTTTGAGCTGGGCGTTTGTGCTGATGAGTTCTTTCTCAGTGTTGGACAACTTGTTTTCAAGTTCTTTCACTTGCCCTATCAGGTCGATTTTCGTATCGATGAGGAGTTTGTTTTCTGAGCGCAGTTCAGTTAATTCGGTTTTTAACCGTTCGTTTTCTGTCTCAACCCGAGCTTTATCGGCAACTTTGATCTCAAGCCCTCTGATCTCATTAGAGGCTGTGCTCAGCGTATCACTTATTAATTCATTGGCTCTTAAGGATTCATCAAGCTCATTAATTTTTTGGCTTGCTTGGGTTTCCAGGCGCTCAATTTCAGTTAATGCTTCGTCACGCTCGGTATTGGCGCTATGGATCGCCTTTTCAGCCTCTTCTTGGACTTTGGTCAGTTTTTCAGTGGCCAAAGTGGTGACTATTTTCCATAAATCCACGCCGGCACGATCTAAGGCCAACCTGGCTTCACCCGGCATTTCAAGGGCGACTGTAGCTCACTGCCCTTTCGACTCACGCCAGTCGCGTAAGATGGGTGAGATAGTAGCAAAAGAACCGCCGCACAGGGTTTCCCGGATGGCGTTCATGGTGGGATTCGTGCCGGCGGCTTGTAAGGCTTCAGCGGCTTCGATGATGTCTTGTTTAGTAATGGCCATGGCTGTATTCCTGTTTGTATGTAATGTATGTTGTATTATACATACATTACATACAAATGCAAGCTTGCATACACTTTATGTGATTTCTTTATTTTACAAGCCTTGTTCGCAAGCTCTATTTAGCGTTTATAGCGTGTTTAACGGCAAGAACGAAAGTGTGGTTAAATTACCAAAAGAATCATTTGTCCTTCGACACCACTAAAAGCCTTGCTACAAGCGGCTTACAGAGTAAATATCGATTTTAAAAAACGTCGACAATATTTTTTATAAGCTGTTGAATGGTTTTGTACGCACGAACCGCCGACATTTCCGAACGCCATTAAACTGCTCATAAGCTATTGATGGATTAAGGTAATTTTTGTATATCAAATAACGGTCGTTAAGAGACAACCAACTTGAAATAGCGAAATACTGTAAAAGGCATATACAAATTGTATGAATTTCATCAGAAAAATTGGTTAAGTCTTAACATTCATGACTGAGTACGAGAAAGTCCATCGATTTTTGAAGATAGAATCACGCTCCGAAGGCTATTCGGAAATTTCGGCGGTTCGGGCGTACAACCCCAATGTGCAAAAACGGCCAAAAAATAGCCGCTACGCATCTTTTTTTCTGTCACCCATAAAGCCTACCTAGACACCTAAAAACAGATCTACAAGCGTAATTTCGACGAAAAACGGATGGTTTGACGCCAAGAATGAAAGTTATCGACCGAATCCCGCTATTTCATCCTGTTAACCGCTTTTAAGGCCGTCAAAAGACAAGGTCGAGATATAGCACAAAATGCCTTACTCCATGGCGTTAAACGCTTTTGTTCGATGATTGTGCTTCGTGGTGTCTGTGGTTGAGGGAAACGCGACGATAACACGCCACAACGGAATGCTAACCTGATATTTTTTGAGTTATCCACAGGGATTCGGTTTTTTATCTTGTTTTTATCTTGTTTATACTTGTTTATAGGTGTGCGTAGCCCACGCTAGCCGTGGGCTACAGAGGTGCTATTCTGTCTTTTTTCAGGTTTATTCTGTCTTTTTTCAGGTTTATTCTGTCTTTTTTCAGGTTATTCTGTCTTTTTTCAGGTTATTCTGCTTAAAAAAAAGATGGCAGATAGTCGCGAATGTCTGTTACTATTGGTTATGACAGAATAACCTGAATGGTGACAGAATGGCGGAGTTAACAAAGAAAGAATTGGAAGTCAAAAAACAGCAAGCTTTGCAATATGTGGCGAACGACCCCAAACGAACGCCAGGCGAACGCTGGATCACTATGAGCAACGCTCTGACTCGGGCAGGGCATGGACTAACGCTTGCTGAAAAACGCATCGTAATGATGGCCGTTTCGAAGATTGACAGCACAAAACCAATTAATCCGGCGGAAGCGCCTAGAACAAAAATCACCGCCGCCGAATATGCCGAGGAATGTGGTCTTGACATAAGCACGGCTTATCAACAGTTGCAAAGTGCCGCAAAACACTTATATAACCGTTCCGTTATGTTCTATGAACCGGCCCACAAACGTGACAGTAAGCCAATAACGCCGCCGATAACTGTTATGCGTTGGGTTGGCCAAGTCGATCATGAACCAGGCGAGGGATGGGTAGAGCTTCACTGGTGGCCACCAATAATGAAACATTTAATGGGTTTGAAAAAACAGTTCACCAGTTACCAGTTGCAACAAGCTAGCGCTTTGCGCTCGGTTTATTCGTGGCGGCTTTTAGAGTTACTGACACGCTTTGAGTCAACAGGCTGGGCGGAATACACAATTGAAGATTTCGCCGCCTCAATGGACGCCACGGACAAACAACGCGCGGATTTTGCCGCTATCCGCCGCCGAATTATTGAACCAGCCATAAAAGAACTTCAGGAAAAAGACGGCTGGTTGATCGACTGGCAACCGATTAAAGCGGGGCGCAGAGTCAAAGCACTAAGATTTGAATTCAAACGTAATCCACAGACGAGCTTATTCTAAAGCGTCATCTGTCGCCGCAAGAACTAGCAGAAATACCTGGAAAAAGGCAGGATAACTTCAATATGTTGAAGTTATCCTGGTCGGTCATCGATCTTGAGGATGTCAATCTGGCCAGAACTCCGGACTCAATATTTTTTCAAAATCCCACGGGCACGATTCAGGAAAAATATCTAGCCCTGTTTCTGAAGTGGCTTGAGTTATAGCGTTGTCCCATACGAGATCTAGCCATTCCGTATCACCTAAACGTGATTTTAGACTAGGCGTTTTTTTTAGGTTGTATGCTAATTCCTTGCGTTTGTACTTGATGGTTTTTTCCCAGCTTGTTCCCCGATGTGTTGGTTGGAATTTCCATTTCAACAAATGTGCTATAAGCCCGGCTAAGTGACTCATGAATTCTCGCTGTTCGCTTTTTCCCACGTCTTCAATCTCATCGGCTAAGTGTTCAAGATCGAGCATGTCAAACCGGCCAGCGCGAATAAACGCGGCCTGTTCGTTTGCCCATGCTACAACATCAGTTTCGTATCTTTGCATCGATATAGCCTCTTAATGTTTTTTTAATATTAAAATAGAGTAAAAAAAATTATTTTTAATATTAAAAATGGATTAAATTATTCTTTTAGAAGTCCATGTTCAACCGCTCGATATATTGCCATATTGATTACTGCCGCTCGACTTTGGCAAAGTTCATCGGCCAAGTCATCGATCTTTGTTAGTAACGCGGGCGCAATGGTTAAACTGATTTGTCGCCGGTTCCCTTTCATGACTCCTTTTGGTTTTGCTTCGGCATCGGGAGCCTCTGCAATGAATTCAGCCTCGGTTTTTTTTGCGGGTTTTTTTGTTATAGCCATTTTTTTACCTCAAATAGTAGAATGCATTATTAATGTGTTTTTAATATTAAAAACACATTAAAACAACTCGTAAATAAGTGCTTTTAATTCACTTATCGCTTTTTTATCTACCGGCTTCAACTCAAGTACCGATAAGCCCTGACCGGCTCCATTTGCAAACGATTTTCGGCGGCGGATTGGCGTGTCCAAATATTCGAATTGGGGAACGTCTGCCACAGCTTCGGCAGCTTCAGCGTTATCATTTGACAACTCACCAGGATCAGCACAATTCAAAACGGCAAATGCGCGTAATCCATCACGAACACAACGAGCCTCATCAACTAGAGCGGCCATGTCATTTAACGCCCACACGTCATAACTTCGCGGTTGAAATGGAACCAGTAGTACATCAGACAGAACCAGGGCAGCGCGAAGCGCCGTTGAGTCACGGCCACCTGCATCAATGATGATGTCATCGAATTTAGCGGCTTGTTGTTGCACCTGAGCACGTAGCGTCGTCCCGTCAGGGTACGTCGCACATGCTATGCCTGGGACATGTCCGGCATCTGCGCGAATACTGATAGCTGTTTGCGCGGTGCCTTGACGATCACCATCAATCAGCCACACTTCTCGACCGGCCATAGCCCGTGCAATAGCAATATTTACCGCCAAGGTGGTTTTGCCAACACCGCCTTTTGTGTTGCCCACTGTAATAATCATAAGTAACCTTTTTTAATATTAAAAACGTATTATAAATATATCTTAAAGATACTAATTGTCAATTAATAATGATGCAGTGTAATTAGCTGGCGTTGTGTGTAACGCGGCTCATGTCGAAGACTATGGCCATTTTTGCGCACCGTGCAGCAACCGCAAAACCTGAACGGTATCGCTCTTGATCCGGTAAACGGCAATAAATGACGTGCGATTAACCACCAGCTCGCGCGTCCCTTTCATCCGCCCTGGTCGCCCTAGTTTTGGATACTCGGCCAACCTATCGGTTTGGCGCTCGATCTCGTCGAGCTGATTTAGTGCTGCGGTCGGGCTGTCCTGGGCTATGTATTCAATCAAATTTTCTCGGTCATTTCCGGCGCTAACCGTCCATTCAATCCGCATTATTCGGTTTTCCCGATGCGAACCAACAGGCTTTCACGCTGCCGCTGCATATTAGCCTTCGCAACCTCGTGAGGTACCCATGCCGTGTTAGGGTCGTCCGCCTCTTTCAACGCCAATTCGACCTGCTCCCTAAACCATTTATCATGCTCGACCGCTTCATGTGCGGCCTTCATGGCCTCTGCTCGATCTGGCCGGGTATAGGTCGGGGCGCTGGACGGATCGTACTGCGCCGCGTCTACGTCGAAGCTACTAATGCCAATGTCCTTGAGGTAGACGACTAATGTTTCAAGTTTTTTGAACATGCGTATTTTTTTGCTGCGTGTGGTGGCCAATGGCCGCTCAATCATGCCGTATTTAATCATAACGCCCCAACCGCCAATCTGGCCGATGACATGGGCACCGCGAACGGCTCCAGCTTCAACGAGCCGAGACAGCGTATTGTGGTCGATAGTTTCAGAGCTCATACAAATACCTACGGGGTTGCGTGTTAAACAATGGTTGTTATCATACGCAATCTAATAATGATTGCAAAATGGGGGTTAATAGCGTGTCTTATGTTTTTTTACATAACACCCGTTGTGCGAAGTTTTAATGGCCTTATCTGGGGTCCAGTGGAAGAACCCCAAAAAGTGTTCGTTCTGAGC
>JBCKWP010000079.1:0-8115 GCA_038922455.1 Methylobacter sp.
TATTCAACGGATACCGGTCATCCCGCGTGCAGAAATGCTGGCCGAGTTGATGCGTTTCCGATTCGGTATTGCCGTTGCCGGAACCCATGGCAAAACCACAACCACCAGTTTGATCGCCAGCATTCTGGCCGAAGGCGGACTTGATCCGACTTTTGTGATTGGCGGACGATTAAACAGCGCGGGTAGCAACGCCAAACTAGGTTTAGGGCATTATCTGGTCGCCGAAGCCGATGAAAGCGATGCTTCATTTCTATATTTGCAGCCGATGATGGCCATAGTGACTAATATTGACCAGGATCACATGGAGACCTATGAAGGCAGTTTTCAGCGTTTAAAGGACACGTTTATTGAATTTTTACACCATCTGCCTTTTTACGGGCTGGCGGTGATGTGTCTGGATGATGAAGGCGTCAGGGCGATTCTGCCGCAAATATCCAAACCGGTAACGACTTACGGCGTCCATGAAGATGCCGATGTGCGCGCGGTCAATATTAAACAGCAGGGCATGCATACCACTTTTGACGTGATACGCAGAGGCGACTATCCGCCGCTACAGGTGACCTTGAATATGCCAGGCTGGCATAACATGCTCAATGCGCTGGCGGCTATCAGCGTGGCCACCAAACTTGCGGTCGATGATGCCGCCATTATCAAGAGCTTGGGCGCGTTTAAAGGCATAGGCAGACGTTTTCAAATCAACGGTGATTTAGCAATAGGGTCAGGCAAACTGACACTGGTTGATGATTATGGGCATCATCCGCGTGAGATTGCCGCGACGCTTGAAGCCATGCACCAGGCGTGGCCGGGTCGGCGTTCGATCGTTATTTTTCAGCCGCATCGGTATACCCGTACCCGGGACTTGTTTGAAGATTTCGTGCAAGTGTTGTCTACCATTGACGTACTGATTTTGATGGACGTTTATTCGGCAGGCGAAATAGTGATTCCCGGCGCGGATGGCAGGGCATTAAGCAGGGCAATCCGTATACGCGGACAGGTTGATCCGGTATTTGTCGAAAACTGGGAAGAATTGCCGCAGATATTGGCAGGTATCGTTAAAGCCGAGGATGTGATCTTGACCCTGGGCGCAGGCAATGTTGGGCAGATAGCCGCACAGTTGCCGCAGCTGCTGGCAGAGACGTTACAAGGCATGGCCGGAAGACATGACAATTGAACTAAGGGGGCGTTTGCTAAAGCATGAAAAACTGGCGAAGTACACCAGTTGGCGCGTTGGCGGCCCTGCGGATCAGCTGTACATCCCGCAAGACCGGCAGGATTTGATCGAGTTTATAAAGGCGTTGCCTGATGACGAGCCGGTGTTTTGGATGGGCTTGGGCAGTAATTTACTGGTCAGGGATGGCGGTATACGCGGTACGGTGATTAATACCAAGGGACGATTAAAAGCAATGAACTTGGTCGATGGCTTGGTTTATGTTGAAGCCGGCGTGCCCTGCGCACATGTGGCGCGTTTTTGCGGGGAACGGGGCTTGATCGGCGCTGAGTTTTTGGCGGGTATACCCGGAACCATGGGCGGAGCCTTAAAGATGAATGCAGGAGCCTTCGGCGGAGAGACCTGGGCTATCGTTAAAAGCGTAGAAATGCTGAATAGACTGGGGAATGTGGTCTACAGAAAGCCGAAAGATTTTACGGTGGGTTACCGGTCTGTAATGGGTTTTGAAAATGAGTGGTTTGTATCCTGCTTGTTGACTTTGCAGCAAGGCGATACGGTTGATAGCCAGAAGAAAATCAAAGTCTTGTTGGAAAAACGGGGGGCAACGCAACCGACCCATCAGCCCAGTTGCGGGTCGGTATTTAAAAACCCGGAAGGCGATTATGCGGCGCGGCTGATAGAACAAACCGGTTTAAAAGGTTATTCGATAGGTGGGGCTTGCGTGTCGGAAAAACATGCGAACTTTATCGTCAATACCGGCAGTGCAACGGCTGCGGACATCGAAACCCTCATTTATTATGTGCGGGATGAGGTGGAGCAACGGCAGGGGATAATTTTGCAGACTGAAGTTTGTATATTAGGCAGGGCACTATGAAAGCAGCGGCGGTAAATGATCCTCAACAATTTGGACGGGTCGCGGTCATGATGGGCGGTTCGGCGGCGGAAAGAGAGGTCTCGTTAAGAAGCGGGGCGGCCGTTTATGAGGCGTTAAAACGCAAAGGTGTGGATGCGGTTGCTATTGATGTGACCGGCAGTCCTATCGAAGCGTTGACTGGGCAAAAGTTCGACCGGGTATTTAACATTATCCACGGACGCGGTGGCGAAGATGGCGTGTTGCAAGGAGTCCTGGAAGTGCTGGGGATTCCCTATACCGGTAGCGGCGTGATGGCGTCGGCCTTGTCCATGGATAAGTTGCGCACCAAGCTGTGCTGGCAGGGTTACGGCTTGATCACGCCGCTTTGGTGTTTGTTGCAGGATGAAAGCGATGTTGATGGATGCATCGAAAAGTTGGGCTTTCCGGTCATCGTCAAACCGGCGCTGGAAGGTTCCAGCATCGGCATGAGCAAGGCGGGCAATCGGGATGAATTGTTGGCGGCTCTAGCAGTGGCGGCACCTTACCGTTGCGATGTTTATGCGGAGGCCTGGGTTACGGGCAAAGAATATACCGTTGCGGTGTTGGATGGCGCGGCGTTGCCGGTTATCCGCCTGGAAACCCCCAATGCATTTTACGATTACGAAGCCAAATATCAGGCGACCACCACGCAATATCATTGTCCTTGCGGCCTGAGTCAGGATCAGGAGCAGTTTATAAGGGACTTGGCGGTAACAGCTTGCAAGGTAATTGGCGTTAAAGGCTGGGGGCGAGTGGATGTGTTTGTCGACGATTTGGGGCAGTACCAGTTGATTGAGGTTAACACCGTCCCCGGCATGACTGATCACAGCTTGGTGCCGATGGCGGCGAGGCAGGCAGGCATGGATTTTGACGAATTAGTTTGGCGTATTTTGGAAACCAGTTTTAACTAATGCTTGCAGGTAATGGGTCAATGGCTGTGGTAAAAATCATGCTGACCTTATTGCTGTTGGTAGGGCTGGTTTGGGCAGGCTATGGAGTTAAGAGCATACCGATTAAATATGTGCGTACCGAAGGCGTTTTTCAATATCTCGGTAGGGACGAGATAAAGGCCGCGTTGCAGCCTTTGGTGATGACCGGCTTTTTTGATGCTGATATGCAGGCGATTCATCAGGCTGCTTCTGAATTGGTTTGGGTGGATGCTGTTACGGTGAAGCGAGTCTGGCCCGATGCGATAGACATAAAGATACGCGAAAAAAAGCCCTATGTGCGCTGGGGGCAACAACGCCTAATCAGCGCGCGAGGTGAGATCATTACGCCGAAGAATATAGACCAATTTAAGACCTTGCCACTATTGCAAGGGCCTGAGCTGCAACAGGTGAAAACGCTGGAGATAATGAAGGGCGTTAACATGGCATTAGCCGATCAGTCGATGAAAATAGCGGAGTTTACTATTAATGATCGGTGGGCATGGAAGATTAAATTAACAACGGGCTTGGAAATACTGTTGGGGCGCAATGAACAGTTAAAGAAATTACAGCGGTTTTTGAAGACGCTGGATGTAATGGGACAACAACAGGTTGAGCGAATGGCAATAGTCGATTTGAGATATCCCAATGGCTATGCGGTTTCCTGGAAACCAGGAGCTGAAGAAATCGACTGGTTGAATCGGTTCACTACCGACCTCGACAATGCGCAACATGAATAGATGGATAATCATATTAACGATGATATAGAGTAAACAAAATGGCGAAAAAAACAGAACGTAATTTAATAGTCGGGTTGGACATCGGGACTTCGAAGGTCGCGGCTATTGTGGGAGAGATCACCAGTGATGGCAATATAGAAATCATAGGTATCGGCTCAACGCCATCGCGCGGTCTGAAAAAAGGTGTAGTGGTCAATCTGGAGTCGACGGTGCAATCCATCCAGCGCGCCATTGAAGAGGCCGAGTTGATGGCCGGATGCCAGATCAAGTCGGTTTATGCAGGCATTGCGGGTAGTCATATCAGAAGTCTCAACTCTCACGGTATCGTGGCCATTAAAGACAAGGAAGTGACCCAGTATGATATTGACCGGGTGATAGATTCGGCCCGCGCCGTGGCCATTCCTGCAGACCAGAAGATTTTGCATATTTTGCCGCAGGAGTTTGTGATCGATCTTCAGGACGGCATCAAGGAGCCGATCGGGATGTCGGGTATTCGGCTGGAGGCTAAGGTGCACATGGTCACCGGCAGTGTCAGCGCCTCGCAAAATATCGTCAAGTGCATCCAGCGTTGCGGATTGGAAGTCGATGATATTGTGTTGGAGCAATTGGCGTCCTGCAATTCAGTGCTGAGCGAAGATGAAAAAGAGCTGGGTGTTTGCCTGATTGATATAGGCGGCGGCACCACGGATATTGCGATTTTTGTAGAAGGCGCCATAAAACATACGGCAGTGATTCCGATAGCGGGTGATCAGGTGACCAATGATATTGCGGTCGCGCTACGTACGCCGACGCTCAATGCCGAGGCTATTAAACGAAAATATGGCTGCGCATTGACGCAACTGGCGAATGTCGACGAGATGATTGAGGTGCCCAGTATCGGCGATAAAGCGCCTCGCAAGATTTCAACGCAAAATCTGGCAGAGATTATTGAGCCCCGCTATGAAGAATTAATGCTGCTGGTTCAGTCAGAACTCAGGCGTAGCGGCTATGAAGAATTAATTGCCGCCGGGATAGTGTTAACGGGCGGCAGTTCACAAGTAATGGGCTTAATAGATTTGGCGGAAGAAATTTTCCATATGCCGGTGCGTATGGGTGGGCCGCAAAATGTGACAGGGTTAACCGAGGTAGTAAAAAATCCGATTCACTCGACTGGAGTCGGATTATTAATGTATGGGAAAGAGCATCAGGGTGTTGGCAGAGGTATTGATTCTGACGGCCCCAGCGTGTTCTCAAGAATGAAGAATTGGTTTCAGGGTAATTTTTAATAATTTTTTAAATAAATTAAGGGGCAGCGGCAATGAAATATGAGTTGATGGATATGAGTAATGAACATGCAGTCATCAAAGTTATTGGTGTCGGCGGCGGCGGCGGCAACGCGGTAAGTCATATGGTTGGCAATCTGGTGGATGGGGTTGAGTTTATCTGTGCAAATACCGATGCGCAGGCATTAAGAAAGCTAAATATTGATACGATTATCCAGCTAGGCGTCGAGTTAACAAAAGGTTTGGGGGCCGGTACCGATCCTCTGGTTGGCAAGATGGCGGCAGAGGAAAACAAAGATCGCATCAGAGAAGTTTTGCAAGGCGCTGACATGGTATTTTTGACTGCCGGCATGGGCGGCGGAACCGGCACAGGTGCGATTCCGGTAATTGCAGAAATTGCCAAAGGCATGGGTATTTTGACGGTTGCCGTGGTGACCAAGCCGTTTTCATTTGAAGGTAAAAAGAAAATGGCAGCTGCGGAGCAAGGTATAGCGGAGCTTGAAAAGTTTGTTGACTCATTGATCATCATTCCAAATCAAAAATTATTGCCGGTACTGGGCAACGATGTATCTTTGATCAATGCATTTAAAGCGGCTAACGATGTGTTATTGGATGCCGTACAGGGAATTACCGAGCTTATCGTTCATCCCGGTATGATTAATGTCGATTTTGCCGATGTCAGAACCGTCATGTCAGGTATGGGCGCAGCGATTATGGGCTCAGGTTCGGCATCTGGAGAATACCGAGCTAGAGAAGCGGCTGAGAAAGCCATCGCCTGTCCATTGTTGGAGGCCATTAACCTACAGGGCGCGCGTGGTATTTTGGTGAATATCTCGGCTGCCGATATGGGTATCGCAGAGTTCGACGAGGTGGGTAATATCGTTCATGAATTTGCTGCGGAAGATGCGATTATCAAAATCGGCATGTCCATTAATCCTGAATTAGGCGATGAGATTAAAGTGACAGTGGTTGCTACGGGGATGGGCATGCCAACTCGTGTGGTTAAGCTGGCACCCAAAGCGACAGTTGCCTACGTTAATCAAATTGTGGCGGGTGAAGTCAGTTATGAAGGTTTGGATAAACCGACGGTTATGCGCCAAAATAAAACCGAAAGCAGAGAAACGCGTTTTGGGGCTCAGCCTAAAAAAGACGTGGATTTAAATTATCTGGATATTCCAGCTTTTTTAAGACGTCAAGCGGACTAAATGATTGTCGGGAGCAGCTTCGCTTCTTGGCAACTGCTAAGTTACATGGATGTAATGAATGCAGAAAATGCAGGAGCATTTTTCTGTCCTGCATGACTCCCTAGATCTTGTATCCAAGTCGTGCTCACGCTAAGTGCCTACATCCCTGTAGGCGCAGCTTCCGCTCCTGCTCACGCTAAGCGCCTACATCCCTGTAGGCGACAATGGATTAAGTTTTTGGCTCCGATTGTGATAAAATTTAAGTTTTTTGCCCTCTTTACTTAGTGTTATTGATTTTATGATTAAACAACGAACCTTAAAAAACACAATCAGGGCAACAGGTGTAGGGCTACATACGGGTGATAAAGTGTATTTAACTTTACGTCCGGCTGAAGCGAATACGGGAATAAAATTTCGCAGAGTCGATTTGGATACTCCGGTAACCATTGACGCAACACCGGAAAATGTTGGCGAAACCATGTTGTCAACAACGCTGGTTATGGGTGATGTGAAAATATCGACCGTGGAGCATTTACTGTCGGCTTTTGCCGGATTAGGCATTGACAATGCAATAGTCGATGTCAGTGCCGCAGAAGTTCCGATTATGGATGGTAGTGCCGGGCCTTTTGTATTTTTACTCCAGTCTGCGGGGGTTGAAGAGCAGGATAGCCCTAAGCAGTACATTCGTATAAAGCGTAGTATAAGGGTTGAGGATGGTGACAAATGGGCGTCCTTTGAGCCGTTTGAGGGATTTAAGGTTACTTTTACGATTGACTTTGAACACCCGGCCTTTGAAGAACATGTCAAAACCGCCACCATGGATTTCTCATCAACTACTTTTGTCAAAGAAGTCAGTCGAGCCAGAACTTTTGGTTTCATGAAAGATATTGAGATGCTGCGCAAAAATAACCTGGCTTTGGGAGGAAGTCTTGATAATGCCATTGTGGTCGATGATGACAAGGTTATCAACGAAGACGGCCTACGTTATGCGGATGAATTTGTTAAGCATAAAATTCTTGATGCGATAGGTGATTTATATTTGCTGGGGCATAGTTTGATCGGCGAATTTACCGGGTATAAATCGGGGCACGGCTTGAACAATAAATTACTTCGCGCTTTATTAAATGATAAGGATGCCTGGGAAATGGTTACCTTTGACGATGAAGCGAACGCCCCGATTTCTTTTATGCCATCTGCTGAGTCACCAAGACCCGAGGCATAATCCTAGAAAAATCGTAACTATTCAGCGGCAAGCTGTGCCTGGTGTTGTAGGAGGGGCTTCGCCTAAAAGCGCCTACTTTGGGTACCCTACTACACGCCATTCATGACGTTATACTTTTGGCTTTCGTATTTTTTATGGATCAATCGTAGCGGGCCGCAGATTGACGCTTCGATAGTTTTGCCAGCGTAGTACTTAATCTTAGCAGCGCCAACTTCAATTGCTGATCAGAAACAGTGAGACTGTGGCTATGGATCAGCTCTATTTTTTCTGCCGAAGGAATGATCGGCGTCCTGCCGGGTAGCGACGTTGCGTGCAGTGTCTCTACCCTAATTTTAACCTGCATAATCGAGATCGACTCTTTAGTTGCCGGAGCAATAGCGGCGAGAATCGCGGTGTTATAAAAGCGCAGTTGCGATGCCCAGGCAGCCGTATCGGTATAAACCAGCAGTTTCTTTCCATTCACGACGCAGTGCAGTGCATGTCGGGCTATCGCAACCGGTAATACGGCATGAATCCGCTTCAGCACCTGTTTTTGTTGGTCAATCTGGCTGTAAAAGTGAGCAAGAGTACGATTGGGAAATGATAATGCCGCTTTAAAAGAAGTTGGTTTTGTTGCCATGAGTATTTGTTTGTCAATTAGCGCCGAAAAATCTTTGCCAGGTTATTGGTTTATTTAAGAGGGTGAGATATAGTTAATTCCTATAAGGGAATTAACTGGCTT
>JBCKWP010000080.1:0-8049 GCA_038922455.1 Methylobacter sp.
TGGATGTAGATGCTGTCTTGCCGCACTTCATAGATGATGCGGTTCATTCCTGATAGAGCCTGCCTGTATTGACTGAGGTTTATTTTCTCGAATTCTTCAGGGATGGAACCGGCATAAGGGAAGGTCTTCAGGTTACGGATTGCTTCTTTTATCCGGTCAAAGGTTTTCTGCCAGGTTTGCAGGGAGAAGTTTTTGATGATGTAGCTCCTGAGTTCTTTTAGGTCATATTCAGCCGATTCCAGAATGATGATTTTAAAGCTCATGGATGATCGAGTTTATCCAGTTCAGCAAACACGGTCTCCGCATCACGAAATTTGCCTTGTTCAATTTCATGATTCCCAAATGCCAGTATCTTTAACAAGGCAAGCGTGTCTTCCTGTTCCTCATAGCTTTTCACATCCATGACAACCAATTTAGCTTCGCCGTTTTGGGTGATGAGCAAGGGTTTGCGGCTTTCTGAAAGGTTTCTGACGATCTCGGCAGTGTGGCTTTTGAGATAGCTGATGGGTTTGATTTGGGATGAAAATTTCATGGTGTTGCTCGTGGTTTTTTACTCGAATTGGTAGGACTGATTTTAGTTTTAATTTAGTCCTGTGTCTAAGGTATTTTGTTGCTGCGGTTTTAGGATGAATCAAGCCCTCGCGCACACCCAAACATCAACCCGACTGACTCCTGCCTTCTTTAATACAGTGGCCAGTTCATGGGCTGTGGAGCTGGTGGTCATTACATCGTCCAGTATGGCGATGTGGCGGGCATGGATGGGTTTGACGATCGAAAAAGCATTCTTTATGTTTTCCCTGCGTTTTTTGGCGGGTAGTTGGGTTTGGTGGGGCGTGTCGCGATGCCGTTTGCAACTGGTTAAATCTAACGGAATCTGTAATTCTTTGGCGACGGTTCTGGCGATTTCTATGGCTTGGTTGAAGCCGCGCTGGTGGTAACGGGCTTTATGCAGTGGCACTGGTAAGATCAAGTCCGGGCGTTCTGCGGTTTGTTTAAGGTGTTCGGACAGCAACATGCCGAGCAGACGGGCATTCTTATAATGAGCGCCGAACTTCAAGGTGCTGATCAAATGCCGAATTGCACCTTGATGGATGAACGGTGCGTAAGTCTCGTCAAAGGCCGGATGACGGCTCAGGCAGCGACCGCACAACACGGGGGCGGCTGAAGGTGTTTCCATGATTTCTGCGCATCGATAACAGCACAGGGTATTTTTAGGTAAATGCGTGTAGCACGAATGGCAAAGGTCGCGGGAATTGTGCCCCGGATGGCCGCATAAGATGCAGGTAGGCGGCAGCAGGTAATCCTGTATAATATTGATCCAGTTGTATACCATTTTCATTTGAACAGGTTGACAAGTTTATCGTCGTTCGCGATTGATGGGCTTTGACCCTCAACTTTATACTGGAGCTTAACAGAATGTCTGCAAACCCTGCAATTCGCCATGACTGGCAGTTGGACGAAGTGCAAGCGCTTTATGCGTTGCCTTTTAGTGACCTGATTTTTAAGGCGCAATCCGTGCATAGGGGGAATTTCGATCCCAATGAAGTCCAGATAAGTAGCTTGTTGAGTATTAAAACTGGCGCCTGCCCGGAAGACTGCGGCTATTGTCCGCAAAGCGCACGTTATGCTACCGATTTGACACCCGAAGCATTAATGCCGATCGATGCGGTGTTGAAGGCGGCGCAATTGGCTAAAGACCAAGGCGCTTCGCGTTTTTGCATGGGTGCGGCCTGGCGTCAGCCTAAAGATAAGGATGTGGAACGGGTGGTGGAAATGATTCAGGGTGTTAAGGCGCTGGGCTTGGAAACCTGCGTAACCCTGGGCATGCTGACTGATGCGCAAACGGCCCGGTTAAAAGAGGGCGGCCTGGATTATTACAATCACAATCTGGATACCTCGGAAGATTATTATTCCGAGGTCATCACCACGCGGACTTACCAGGATAGGCTGGATACGCTGGCACGGGTCAGGGATGCCGGGATTAACGTATGTTGCGGTGGCATCGTCGGCATGGGTGAGAGCGATGTAGATCGCGCCAAATTGTTGATCGAGCTGGCAAACCTGCCCAAGCACCCTGAAAGCGTGCCGATCAATATGCTGGTACCGGTTGAGGGTACGCCGCTGATGGGTACCGAAGCACTGGACCCGATTATCTTTATTAGAACCCTAGCGGTTGCCAGGATCATGATGCCCAAATCGCGGGTGCGCTTGTCTGCCGGTCGCAATAATATGAGCGATGAAATGCAGGCGCTGTGCTTTCTGGCCGGAGCCAATTCGATTTTTTACGGCGATAAATTATTGACCACCGATAATCCGATGACTAACCATGATTTGGCGTTGTTCGAGCGGTTGGGTGTCTATTCCGGCGGTTCAAGTTATGCGGGTTAGACGAAAGATCAAAGGTTAAAGCCATGTAGGGCGTGCCGTGCCATCCGAGCTCCAGCATTATAAAGACAAATAACTATGGCGTTTTCACATTTATCGGACAATCTTGACGCTTTAGCAGTGCAAGGCTTATACCGTTCCCGGCGCGTTATAGCTTCTCCGCAAGGCATTAATCTGGAAATCGACGGTAGGACTATCGTCAATTTTTGCAGCAATGATTATCTGGGCTTGGCTAATCATCCTGACGTGGTTCAGGCATTTAAAACCGGTGTGGATCATTATGGGGTCGGCAGCGGTTCGGCGCATTTGGTGTGCGGACACAGCGCGGCGCATCATGCGCTGGAAGAAGAACTGGCGGCGTTCACCGGTCGCGACCGGGCGTTGTTGTTTTCTACCGGTTACATGGCTAACGTCGGCGTGATCTCGGCTTTATTGGGTCGTACCGATGCGGTGTTTGAAGATCGGTTGAATCATGCTTCTTTGCTGGACGGCGGCCTGTTGTCTGGGGCACGATTTAAGCGCTATGCCCATGTCGATGCCACTGATCTCGGGGCAAAATTGGAAAAATCTGCAGGTAATAAGCTGATCGTTACTGATGGCGTATTCAGCATGGATGGCGATTTTGCGCCGTTGGACGAATTGGCGATTACTGCAAAAAAACATGACGCCTGGCTGATGGTTGACGATGCGCACGGGTTGGGCGTGATCGGCGAGCGCGGCGGCGGGATTTTGGAACATTACGGTCTTAATCAGGACGATGTGCCAGTGCTGATGGGAACCTTGGGTAAAGGCTTGGGCACCTTTGGCGCGTTTGTCGCAGGTTCTGAACTGTTGATTGAAACCCTGATCCAGAAAGCTCGGACTTATGTTTATACCACGGCTATGCCTGCGGCGGTTGCCGAGGCGACGCGGGCAAGTCTAAAAATCGTCAGCGCAGAAAACTGGCGCAGGGATAAGCTTAAAACACTGTCGGAACGGTTCAGGCTGGGCGCAGAGCAACTCGGGTTGCAAGTGATGGCGTCATCGTCGGCTATACAGCCCATCCTCATCGGCGACAGCCAAAAAGCCGTCAATATCAGCAACGCTTTATTGGCTGCCGGGTTTCTGGTCAGCGCGATTCGTCCGCCGACCGTGCCGAAAGGCAGTGCAAGGTTGCGGGTGACTTTTTCGGCCTTGCATGAAGAGCAGCATATCGATAAGTTGTTGGATGCATTAGCCGTGGCAATTGCGGTCTGCAAGTGACAAAAATACATCTGGAAACGTATGGTGAGGGTAAAACCATTGTGCTGGTGCATGGCTGGGCGATGCACACCGGCATCTGGCGAGAGTTTGCCAAGCAATTGGCGCTTAGTTATCAGGTCATCTGTATTGATTTGCCGGGGCACGGGCATAGCGAAAAAATCGACACGTTTACGTTGGAACGAATTAGTACTGAGTTGGTTGGCAGAATCCCTGGGCGGATTTGTTGGCTGGGTTGGTCTTTCGGTGCTACGGTGGTGCTTGATATAGCCGGTCGCTATCCTAAACGAGTATCTTCATTGATTTTGTTGGCGGGGAACCCTTCGTTTACCGTAGGGGCGACCGGTCGGTCGCTCGAAACACCAGCACAATGGCCGGGCATGGACATGCGGTTGTTGGATGCGTTTGCCGAACAGTTGAATGAGAACTGTCAGGCCACTTTGCTGCGGTTTTTATCCTTGCAGGTGAACGGTTCGCCAGATCAAAAGGCTCTTTTGAAAGTGCTTAAAACCGCCGTGTTCGAATACGCCGCGCCGGATAAAAATACCTTGCAGGGCGGCTTGGACATTCTGAAACAAGCCGACTTGAGGCCGGTTTTATCCGAATTAAAAATTCCTGTGTCGGTCATATTAGGCGGCCTGGACACCTTGGTTCCTGTGGCCGTGGGCCAACAAATGCAGCAGTTATTGCCGAGCCTAGAATTAAATATCATTGAAAGGGCAGGGCATGTGCCGTTTCTATCGCATAGCAGGGAAACAGCGGCGATTATTTCTCGATTTATCGCCAGGGATGGTGTGTATGCCGCAACACTGCCGGGAGCAGTCGCGGCGATGAATGAACGATGACTTTAGATAAAGACAAGATCAAGCAGTCGTTTGCGGCGGCGGCGGTTACTTATGATGGCGTTGCCGCATTACAACGCACTGTCGGCAAAGCGCTGTTGGCGACTATCGACACTGAAAGCTTGGCAGGGACTTTGTTGGACTTGGGTTGCGGCACCGGATTTTTAACCTCCGAGTTGTTGGGGGAGGGGGCTTATCTGCAACCTGTTATCGCCTTGGACATTGCGTTGCCCATGTTGCAGGCGGCACGAACAAAACTAACCGGCATGCCTAATGTCGATTATTTATGCGCCGATGCGGAACAGTTGCCGCTTGCAGGACGTAGCGTCGATAGCGTGTTATCCAATCTCGCTTTGCAGTGGTGCGTCAATCTCGATGCTGTTTTCGCCGATATTAAACGGGTGTTGAAACCGGATGGGCGATTGGTGTTTTCGATCTTCGGCCCGCAAACATTGCAGGAATTAAAAGCCGCGTGGGCGGACGTTGACGATTACAGCCACGTTAATGAATTTTACAGCGAGGCGCAGCTGGTGCATAAGCTTCGGTTAGCGGGTTATACCGAAATAAAGGTTGAAACTAGGCTTTACCTATCGAGCTACGGCTCGGTTTTGGCATTGATGAAGGAGTTAAAACAGATTGGCGCGCATAACGTGATTGCCGAGCGTAACAAAAGCGTCACCACCAAAACTACCTTGCAACGCATGACTGCGGCTTACGAGCGGCATCGAACCGGCGATTTGATTCCAGCGACCTATGAAGTCATGATGGTCACGGCAAGCTAATGGAAAAAGGCTATTTTATAATCGGCACCGACACTAATCATAAAAACCGCTGTGGATGCGTCTTCACCTCGTTCCCACGCGCTGCGTCACTGCCATTAAGTTAAGCGCCGCGTCTGGAGTAAAACGGCTTCAGCTGTTTTTACAAACCACGATTGAGTGGCTTGGCTTTATTCCAGCAACAGCTAAAGCCGTTGCACTCCAGCTTAACTTAATGGCAGTGACGCGCTGCGTGGGAATGCAGTATCAACGCGCTGCGTTGAGAGGTAGACCGCAGCGCGGACAGCATGAATTCCCACGCAGCGCGTGGGAACTAGACAACGCTTCTTGAGAACCAAGGCAGTACGGTAAGCGAGTTAGACCTTCCAGGTTTTTAAAACCTGGAAGGTCTTGTGTGCAGATTATTTCTTGCGAGTTACCTTATAGGAAAGCGGCCGATTTCGATTTTTTTTCGGAACAGCTGACGCTATAAAGCGCCAGATAAAAATAAAACATGACAAAGTCTTTGATAAAGCCCTATTATTTTCATTATTTTTTCAGCTCGATTCGCCGTTGTGTGACGGCTCAAGGTTAATGCATGTCGACTCGTTACAACTCATCTATAAAGCTCTCATCCGTAAAATTCATTTTAGTTGCCGGTACGTTGTTGTCAGGATGTACAGCGACCCGACAAATTGTGATCGATCATCCATCGGTACAGGCTAGCCAGTTTCAACCGTTGCAAGGCTTTCAGGCCATTGATGGCGACGATTATTATGTGCGGTTGATTTCGGAGTTCGATTTTAAAGGCGATAATGTCCTAAAAAGCGGATGTAGCAATATGGCGCCGTCTTATTCAAAGGGCGATTTATCTGCGGCGCTTATTTACAGTGTGCGTAACGAGGCGCTTAAATTCAGCCGCGAAGCCACAGGCTTTATGTATCAGGCGACCACGGGCAAGTGCAATTTTACCTTCGATGCTAAAAAGCTGTATCTGACACCCTGGATACGGCTCGATTCCGGTAAGGAAACCCTGGTCGATTATAATTTTTATACCAATGCCAATAGCGATTTGGATGTGTCAAGCTTGGTCGGCGATGTGAATACGGCCAGCAATTTGTTGGCGTTGACAGGCGTCGGCATGGGGGTTGCGATCATGGGGCAGGTTGCCGGGCAATGGGTAAAGAACAATCAGCAAGCGGCGGTAACAACACCGGCATCACATCAATCGGCCAAGCATAGCTCGGAGTCGCATTCGCTGCCGGCGTTCGCGCTTTATTCAGGTAAGACCGGAACGCTTAATCAGGCGATGTTTAAGGTTTACGATGTGGCAGAGGGCGGGCTTAATGTGTTCGGTTCGGACACCAAACAGCTGGGCGAGTTGAAAATTTATCCGGAAATTCTGCCTTCTTTGCTATTAAAGACTATGGCCGATGGCATCCCCGATGCGCGCGATTTGTCCTTCGAAGAAATAGGCTATTCGCCGATAAAATCAGCGACGGGTGAAATCAATCTTCAACAATTGATTGAACAATCGAAACATCCGGCCAAGCCGAATTTAAAGCCGGACTGGAATAATTACCAGGAAGTGGAAGGTGTCTGTCGAAAATTGAAGCTGGTGATGAAGGACTTAGGCTTCAATAAGTTTGACCGCAATGCGGTGATTTACTATTTCCTGGCTAAAAACAGTGACTGGAATAATTACAATATCAGTCGGAAAAAAACGCTGAGTGAGGATATGCGCCCTAAAGTTTTGGAAGCTTACCGCAGCCTTAACTTTACTAACTGTCTGACGGCTGATGACTATGCAGTGATGAAAACGATGGGTTTACCGGTTAATACAGAGGCTGATTGGGATCAGATGGGTGAGGCGAGCCAGAAAAAAGAACAATTGTTTACGCCGCTTAAGTCGATTGAGCGGCAGTTGGTTGCTGTGCTGAAAAATCTGAATAAGGTGGAAATGGAACAACAGCTGTTCCCTTTGTTAAATACGGCAAAAAATGGCGACGGCAGTGTGTTGCTGCAAAACCATTTAGGTGATTTTGGTTTAGAGTTGTTGCTGAATCCTGCTGTAGCGCCGACTCCTGTTGATGCTTCTGCTTCTGCTCCAGCTGTGCCTGTTGCGGCAGCAGCAGCAGCAGCAGCGCCAGCACCGGCAGCACCGGCAGCAGCAGCAGCGCCAGCACCGGCAGCACCGGCAGCACCGGCACCGGCAGCGATTCCCGGCGAGGGTGTTATTGTCAGCGCTAGGCAATTGGCGCAAGTCTTTTCAGGCTTGCTAATAAATGAGCTCAGTTGTGCGCGGCCTGTTCCGGGTGGATTGGGTAATTCAGGGATTTTACTGTTCACCACTAAAGAAGGCGATCCTCGTATTAAAGGCGGCGCGATGGAGTTTGAGTTTTCCGGCGGCAAGATTACGCGCATTGCATTTCAGCTATCCACCTACCGGGATTTCGAACAGGATCTGTTGGATAGGCCGGAAATTGGCGGCTGTCGAATCGATCCCTCGTTTCTGGCGAAGTTACGATAAGTAGTCGTTCAAAAGTCGCGAGTCTTTTAACAGGAGTAAAACGGCTTTAGCTGTTTTCAGCAAATGTTTAAAGTCATTTGACTCAGCGAAAATGTTAAAAGAAATATGATCTTGTACTTGGTTGATATGATGCTGACGAATGAGTAGATGTGGGGGCGACTTTAGTCGCCACAGGGCGACTAAAGCCGCCCCCACAAGATAGCCGCAACCCAGAGCCTTTAATTTTAGCTGAAGCATCTTGCTAATCAGGTACGCTTTATCCCGGTAGGGATGTTTCCTTATTGGTGCGTTGCTT
>JBCKWP010000081.1:0-7997 GCA_038922455.1 Methylobacter sp.
GGCGGGTAAAGACCTACTGGAGCTCATCAACGACATCCTTGACCTATCCAAGATCGAGTCCGGCACCGTCATGCTGAACCTTGAAGACGTGTCGATCGCCAACGTCGGCGACCAGCTCGAACGCACCTTCCGCCACGTAGCGCAGAGCCGTGACCTCGGCTTTGGCGTAGCACTCGCACCCGACCTGCCGCCATCCCTCCACACCGACCCACAGCGCTTACAGCAGGTGCTGAAGAACCTGCTCTCCAACGCCTTCAAGTTCACTCAAAAGGGTCAGGTATCAGTCCGCATAGCCCCGGTGGAATCAGGCTGGAGCGTGGCTCATGGCGGGCTTAACCGTGCCCAGACGGTACTCGGCTTCTTTGTCACCGATACCGGCATCGGTTTGCCGGCCGATAAACAGAAGATCATTTTTGAAGCGTTCCAGCAGGCCGACACCGGCACCGCCAGGAACTACGGTGGCACCGGTCTGGGTCTGTCGATCTCGCGCGAGCTCGCGGGGTTGCTCGGTGGCGAATTGCGGCTGGCCGAAAGCGCGTCGGGCCAGGGCAGCACCTTCGTCCTGTACCTCCCGCTGCGCGCGCCCGAATCAGGGCAGAACAGTCGGGGCACACCGGGAGGAGCCCCCGGCAGACGTGCCGATGATCGTCTACGGCGTGACCAGTACCTGGAGCAGGACGGGGAATCCGCCGCTCCAGAGGCGGCCAGGCCCGATCCTGCGGCCCAGGAGGCGCCGCAGGGAAGCATACCCCAAGAAACAATCCACCAACCGAGCGCTGTTGCGGATGACCGGGCGGCAATCAAACCAGGGGAGAGCACGCTGCTCATCGTCGAGGACGACGCGGTTTTCGCCGACAGCCTGGCCGACAAGAAGGTACTGGTGGTGGTGGTGGACGACGACGTGCGCAACATCTTCGCCCTCACCGTGTTACTGGAACGCCACAAGATGGCAGTGATCGTAGCCGAGAACGGCCGCGACGCCCTCGAAGAGCTTGGCAAGCACCCGGACGTAGACATCGTGCTGATGGACCTGATGATGCCAGAGATGGACGGCTATGAGGCGATGCGCCAGATTCGTCAGATTCGTCAGATGCAGCAATTCGAGACCCTGCCGATCATCGCGCTCACCGCCAAGGCCATGAAGGGCGACCGCGATGACTGCATAGCGGCCGGTGCCTCCGACTACCTCAGCAAGCCGGTGGACACCGAGCAGCTGGTTTCGCTGCTGCGCATTTGGCTGTACCAGTAGCTAGGTAGTGGGCGCATCACGCACCCTTTACGAAAGCCAGAAGACCTGGCAGATCTAAAGCATTCTTATTTTTGCATGTGGTAAAAACGAGGTTAAGCAAACTAAAGCATTTTTAGCATGAGGGTCAGGCACTACATTGTTTATATCCGCGCATAATATTCCCAAGCGTAGGAACGCATTGCCTGCGCTCCTAATCAACATTGGCGGCGCATGCGATGCGCCTTCAGGCAAGGTAATCATCCGTGTTTTTGTGGTGTGCATGTGGCTTGCGTAACATCAGTTAAAAAGACTTTCCTGCTAAGCCCTGTCGCTGGTTGAGAATGCCCCATTTTTGTGGTTTAATGCCATCGTTTTACGTCTTAATGCGCCTCTTGTTTTATTTGTACCTGAAATGAAAGGATGGGCTCAAAGCAACTTGATTGGAGAGCAGGCTCACACTATGCAATTTTTGATTAAAAAAGGTTTGGATCTACCTATTACCGGAGAGCCCGAACAGGTTATTGAGGATGGTAATAAGGTTAAGTCCGTCGCTATTCTGGGGATGGATTATGTGGGCATGAAGCCTACTATGATGGTCAGTGAAGGTGATGAGGTCAAGCTGGGCCAAATACTCTTTACCGATAAGAAGAATCCTGGCGTCAACTTCACTTCGCCCGGCGCGGGTGTTGTTAAGTCCATTAATCGCGGTGCTAAGCGGGTTTTGCAGTCGGTTGTGATCGAGCTGAAAGGCACGGCGCAGGAGTCGTTTGCGAAATACAAGGCTTCCGAATTAAATGAATTATCTGCGGAACAGGTTAAAGCTAACCTGTTGGCGTCCGGCTTGTGGACGTCGCTACGCACACGCCCTTACGGCAAGATTCCGGCAGTAGATAGCAAGCCCAACTCTATTTTTGTGACTGCAATCGACACCAGTCCGTTAGCGGCAAACCCTGTGGTCATCATTAAAGAGCGTGCTGATGATTTTGCCAACGGTTTGGCGGTTATTGCCAGGCTCACGGAAGGCAAGACTTACGTTTGCAAGGCGATCGGTGCCGATGTTGCAACGGGCAATGCGCCGGTAACCGTCGCCGAATTTTCCGGTCCACATCCTGCGGGATTGCCAAGCACTCATATTCATTTGATCGATCCGGTCAGTATCGATAAGTTCGTCTGGCATCTGAATTATCAGGCGGTAATGGCCATCGGCGCATTATTTACCACCGGTAAACTCAATGTCGAGCGCGTTGTTTCGTTGGCTGGACCCACCGTTAAAAAGCCACGATTGATTCGTACCCGCGTCGGTGCCAATACCGATGATTTGGTGGACGGTCAGTTGGAAGCGGTCGAGAATCGGGTGATTTCAGGTTCGGTGTTGTACGGACATCTTGCTGCGGATTGGGCGACCTTTTTAGGCTGTTACAGCAATCAGATTTCGGTGTTGCAAGAAGGCCGCGCTCGTGAATTATTCGGTTGGATTGTTCCGGGTAAAGATAAATATTCAGCGCTGAATATCTACACGTCCAGCGTTGACCGTAAGCTGAATCGTAAGTTTCCATTAACAACCGATAAAAACGGCAGCAACCGGGCGATCGTTCCTGTTGGCGTTTATGAAGCCGTGATGCCGTTGGATATTTTACCTACGCCGCTGCTAAAAGCGTTGGTGGTGGGCGATTCGGATCAGGCTCAATTATTAGGCTGTTTGGAACTTGATGAGGAGGATGTCGCCTTATTTACGTTTGTGGATCCTGGTAAACATGACTTCGGTCCTGTTCTGAGAGCGAATTTAACTAAAATCGAGAAGGAAGGATAAATGTCGCCTAGAGATATTTTAGATAGCATAGAGCCGAATTTCACCAAGGGTGGGCGGTTCGAAAAGTATTACGGTCTCTACGAGATGGTCGATACTTTCATCTATACACCGGCGGATGTAACGCGCGGCACCACCCATGTTCGTGACGGCAATGACCTGAAACGAACCATGACTTTTGTTGTCATCGCGACGTTTTTTTGTGTTTTGATGGCCTTGTATAACACCGGCTATCAAGCCAATCTAGCCTTGGAAGCGATGGGTCTGGAACAAGCGCAAAACTGGCGCAGTATCCCGATGATGATCTTCGGCTACAGCACCGTGAACCCGTTTTCCAACATGGTTCACGGCGCGTTGTACTTCCTGCCTATTTATATAGTGACGCTGGCTGTCGGCGGCGTGTGGGAAGTGTTGTTCGCAACCGTTCGCGGTCATGAGGTGAATGAAGGCTTTTTGGTGTCGTCAATGTTGTACACATTGATTATGCCGCCCGATATGCCGTTATGGCAGGTGGCTTTGGGGATTTCTTTCGGTATTGTTATTGGTAAGGAAGTGTTCGGCGGTACCGGTAAAAACTTCTTGAATCCTGCGTTAACCGGACGGGCGTTTTTATACTTCGCTTATCCGGCCGCTATTTCAGGTGATTCTGTCTGGGTTGCGGTTGACGGCTATACGGCAGCTACGCCTTTAGGTTTGGCTGCAAATGGCGGTCTTGAAGCAATTTACGCAGCTAATTACAGCTGGATGCAAACCTTTTTTGGTTTTGAGCCGGGCTGTCTTGGCGAAACTTCAACGCTGGCTATTTTAATTGGCGCGGCATTTCTGTTGTACACGAAAGTTGCATCATACCGCACTATGGGTGGCGTATTTGCTGGCATGGTGGCGACTTCGTTATTGTTCAACGTTATAGGCAGCGACACTAATCATATGTTTGCGATACCCTGGTATTGGCATTTGACGATGGGCGGTTTTGCGTTCGGGATGGTTTATATGGCGACCGATCCTGTGAGTGCGGCAATGACCGATACCGGTCGCTGGATGTACGGAGCTTTAATTGGCGGTATGACGGTATTAATCAGGGTTGTTAATCCGGCGTTCCCGGAAGGTATTATGCTGGCAATTTTATTTTCCAACATGTTCGCGCCTACGATTGATTATTTTGTCATTCAGGCCAATATCAGAAGAAGGATAAAACGTCATGCTTAAATGCGAACAATTAAAAATCTATCAAGATAAAATTTGCGGCGCATTGGATAAATGCGAGCATTACCAAAAATTCAAAGTTTACCGGGATAAAATTCTTGCCTTGGGCAATGATAGTTTAGAAAAAACTATTGCTATTGCGGTTGCGCTTTGTTTGGTTTGTGCGGTTCTGGTTTCATTTTCTGCGGTCGCCTTAAAGTCTCTTCAAGTCCATAACAAAGAACTGGACATGAAAAAGAACATTCTGGATGTGGCGGGTTTGCTTCAGGAAGACAGTAATATTGACTCGGAGTTTAGCGACAAAATTGAAGCTAAAATTGTCAATCTGGAAACAGGCGACTATGTCGAGGATATAAACGCCGCTGAATACGATCAACGTAAAGCGGCAAAAGATCCCGCTTTAAGTGTCGCTATTCCGAAGAATAAAGATATTGCCCACATCAGAGTGAAGGCTAAATTAGCTAAAGTATTTTTAGTCAAAGAGTCTGGTGCGATTAAGTCGATTATTCTGCCGGTACACGGTTATGGTTTATGGTCAACGTTGTATGGTTTTCTGTCATTAGATGCTGATGGACAAACCGTACAAAGTATCAGCTTTTATGATCAGCAGGAAACTCCAGGGTTGGGCGGAGAAGTGGTTAATCCCAAATGGCGTGCGCTATGGAAAGGCAAGAAAGTCTATGCGGAAAGCAATCAGCCTTCAGCAGAAAAAGGCTTGATAGAGAGTGCTGAAATGGGCGAACCTGCGTTGAGCCTAATTAAAGGCGTGGTTGATAATGCCAAGCCGGGATCTCAATATCAGGTCGACGGCCTGGCGGGTGCTTCATTAACCAGTACCGGTGTCACTAATCTGGTCAAATACTGGATGAGTAATGAAGGTTTTGCCCCGTATTTAGCTAAAGTAAGAACGGTTAAAGGAGTTAAATCATGAGTGCAGTGTTATTAAATGATGAAACAAAAAAGGTGCTAATTGCGCCATTGATTAATGATAATCCCATTACTTTGCAGGTTTTGGGGATTTGTTCGGCTTTGGCGGTTACTTCGCAAATGTCGACATCGTTGATCATGGCATTGGCGCTGACCTTGGTGACGGCGTTTTCCAGTGCGGCCATTAGTGCAATCAGAAATCATATTCCCAGCAGTATTCGGATTATTGTACAAATGACTATTATTGCTTCATTAGTCATCGTGGTTGATCAGTTATTAAAGGCCTTTGCTTATGATGTCAGCAAGCAATTATCGGTATTCGTGGGCTTGATTATTACCAACTGTATCGTTATGGGACGAGCTGAAGGTTATGCGATGAAAAATCCGCCTTTAGAAAGTTTCATGGACGGTATCGGTAATGGTTTGGGTTACAGCTTGATATTGATTATCGTGGCATTTTTTAGAGAGACTTTGGGCTCCGGTAAATTATTGGGCTTCGAAGTCTTCAAGCTAACCAAGGATGGCGGCTGGTATGATCCTAATGGCTTGATGTTATTGCCACCTAGTGCCTTCTTTATCATCGGCTTGATTATCTGGTCCGTCCGTCAATGGAAGCCGGAGCAAAATGAAAAGGTAGAGTTCAAGATTATGGCGATTGCTCATGGTGAAGGAGGGCATCACTAATGGAAGCTTATATTAGTTTATTTGTTAAGGCTGTTTTTATTGAAAACCTCGCATTGTCCTTCTTTTTGGGCATGTGTACCTTTATTGCGGTTTCCAAGAAAATCTCTACAGCAATGGGTTTAGGCGTTGCGGTCATGGTGGTGCAAGCGATTACTGTACCTGCCAATAATGTGGTTTACCATGCTTTATTAAAGGAAGACGCTTTATCCTGGATGGGCATAACAGGCGTTGATTTAAGCTTTTTAGCGTTGTTAAGCTGTATTGGTATGATTGCTGCCCTGGTACAAATTCTTGAAATGGTTTTGGATAAATTCTTTCCTGCGTTGTATTACGCTTTAGGCGTGTTTCTTCCTTTAATCACTGTGAACTGCGCGATTCTCGGTGGTAGTTTGTTCATGATCGAGCGAGACTATAATTTCGGCGAAAGCGTCACTTACGGTGTGGGCAGTGGTCTGGGTTGGGCACTGGCTATAACTGTTATGGCAGGCGTACGCGAAAAACTTAAATACAGTGATATTCCCGCCGGTTTACAAGGTCTGGGCATTACTTTTATTACTGCAGGTCTGATGTCGCTTGGCTTCATGGCTTTCTCTGGAATCCAACTTTAAGAAGGAAGTGTAATGCTGGAAATTCTATTAGGGATTATTATTTTCACGGCTTTTGTGATTGCACTGGTATTTGTCATTATCGGCGCTAAAAGCAAACTGGTCGCTGAAGGGGACGTGGAAATCCTCATCAATAATGAAAAGAAAATTCATGTGCCGGTAGGTTCAAAATTATTAACTGCTTTGGCTGATAACGGTTTGTTCGTTTCATCAGCGTGTGGCGGTGGCGGTACTTGCGGACAATGCAAGGTGAAAGTACATTCAGGTGGTGGCGAAATTTTACCCACTGAATTAGGTCATATCAGTAAGCGGGAAGCCGCTCACGGTGAACGGCTTTCTTGCCAGGTATCTGTTAAGCATGACATGAACATTGAAGTCGAAGACGAGGTGTTTGGTATTAAAAAATGGGAGTGTACGGTTAAGTCAAACCATAACGTTGCCACTTTTATTAAAGAACTGGTGCTGGAGTTGCCTGCAGGCGAGGAAATTAATTACCGGGCGGGTGGATTCATTCAGATTGAGTGTCCTCCCCACGTTGATAAATACATCGACTTCATAGTTGAACAAAAATTCCGCGATGATTGGGATAAATTCAATTTATGGCGCTTTGTTTCCGACGTTAAAGAGTCGACGATGCGCGCCTATTCGATGGCCAGTTATCCTGAAGAAAAAGAAATCATGCTGAACGTGCGTATCGCGACACCGCCTCCCGGTGCATCCGATAGCGTACCGCCAGGCATCATGTCTTCGTATATCTTTAACTTGGCGCCAGGCGATAAATGTATTATTTCCGGGCCTTATGGCGAGTTCTACGCTAAAGAGACTGATGCGGAAATGGTCTTTGTTGGCGGTGGTGCAGGTATGGCGCCGATGCGTTCGCATATCTTTGATCAATTACGTAGGCTGAAGTCTAAACGGAAAATGACTTTCTGGTACGGTGCCCGTAGCAAGCGCGAAATGTTCTATGTAGAAGATTTTGACATGCTGGCCAAGGAAAATGACAATTTTGAATGGCATGTTGCGCTGTCTGATTCGTTACCAGAAGATAACTGGACTGGCTATACCGGTTTTATTCATAATGTGCTTTTTGAAGAATACCTTAAGAACCATTCGGCTCCGGAAGATTGCGAGTTTTACCTGTGCGGACCGCCGATGATGAACTCGGCGGTAATCAAGATGCTGTTAGATAACGGCGTCGAGCCGGAAAATATTATGCTGGATGATTTTGGCGGATAAGTAAACTATAGACTTCACCCCTTAAAAACGCTTTTGGGGGGAGAGTGAATAGAAAGCAGAAAATTAAACGAGGAGTGCGGCTAGAGCCGCTCCTCGTTTTTTTATTGTCGGTCTTTACAAACTTTACGAGGTAATACCATGGTTTATTTTCTAGTGACTTTTGTGTTCATGGCTGTTGTGATTGCTATTATGGCGATAGGCGTCATTTTCGGCAGACGCGCTATTAAAGGCTCGTGTGGCGGTATGGCAAACAGCGGTGATTGCGTTTGTGTGGAAAAATGTGATAAAAGAAAGAAAATAGAAGCGG
>JBCKWP010000082.1:0-7725 GCA_038922455.1 Methylobacter sp.
TATTGATTAAATCGCATTATTAATAAATCATCAACCGGAAATTTAGAAAAGCCGATCACTTTCTCCCGTAAGCGCATCAATCTTGATGGCGCATTTTCTCCCAGAAAATACTCCAGCGGCTGCGGCTCGAAGGTCATAACCACAACCGGCAAGCCTAATGCTTCACCACGCTCAGCCAGTTTTTTTATCACGGCTCTGTGGCCTAAATGCAGGCCGTCAAAATTGCCAATCGTCAGTACGCAACCGTTTTCTAACGGTTCTAAATGAGCTAATCCTCTAATCAGACGCATGAATAAGACAAATTTTAAAAAACTTTATTCTATCATGGGTGAACATTGCTTGAATTCAAATCGTCGTAACTGAAGCGCACACTCAAAAAAAAAGCCCGGTGGAAATCCCACCGGGCTTTTTATTCTTAAATCAGCGATGATTTATTTCATCATTGATTTTTTGAACATGCTATCCAGTTTGCTGTTTGTGTCTTGAGCATACTGTGCTGCACGGTTAGCAGCAGCTTCAGCAGCAGCAGCTTGTGAAGCTGCAGAATCAGCAGCACTTTTTGCGCTAGCTGCATCAGCAGATGCTTGTGCAACTGAAGTTTTCAAGCCATCAACTTGTGATTGTAAGTTTTCGATATCTGAAGTGCTTGCACAACCAACAACTAAACTAGCAACCAGAGCAACCATTGATAATTTCATTACTTTTTTCATCTTATTTTCCTTTTCAGTTATTACTACAAAAAAACGCTTACTAATTTTAATTTTGCACTGTTTTCAAATTGTTTTCCAGCTTTATTTTATTTTTACTACCGTTCCCTTGTCCAGCCATTGACTTAAATGGTCAATTTGACCGTTAGTCAATGCGATGCAGCCATGAGTCCAATTCATTGATTTATGGATTTTTTCATCTGCTCGTCCCAAACCATGAATGCCGATTCGTCCACCTAACGGTGTATTTTGCGGCGGCACTTGATGAGAGCGATGAGCGGTTATGATGCTGTTATAAGCCACCTGATTAATAACTCCCTGCTCCAGAGCTTTTTGGGCATCCTCTGCGGACGGGTAAGTTAAACCGAAAAACTTCCGAAAATTACTTTTTTCACCAACCCAACCTATTCTATAACTTCCAAAAGGCGTGACGTTATCGCCGCGATGGCTTTTAAACCCCGCGCCGCCTTGACCAATGGCAATATCATTTAATGTTTCAAGGGTCTGCTGACCTTTTTTTACCTCAATGGTGAGTGCTTTGGTATCCACTAAAAGCCAGACATCATCGTCTGCGATTACCGCAAAAGAAAAAAAACTACAACACAGCAATAAGTAAATTCGCAACATAAATGATCTACACTAGATAAGAATTTTGGTGTACTTTAGTCCACCAGGTTAATTGTCGAATTTAAGGATCCAACATGCACATAGAAACTATCACAACGCACCCATATAACGACCAAAATCCTGGAACTTCGGGACTCAGAAAGAAAGTTAAAGTATTTCAGCAGCCCGGTTACCTGGAAAATTTTGTTCAGTCCATTTTCGATTCGTTAGACGACTTTACCGGAAAAACGCTGGTGCTGGGCGGAGATGGGCGCTATTTTAACAGACCGGCCATACAAATCATCATCAAGATGGCAGCGGCCAACGGTTTCGGCAAACTCATTATAGGCCAAGGTGGGCTACTGTCTACCCCGGCGGCCTCACATATCATCAGAAAAAATAACGCGTTCGGCGGCCTGATCCTTTCCGCCAGCCATAACCCCGGTGGCCCTGACGAAGATTTCGGCATTAAATACAATACCGGCAATGGCGGCCCCGCCCCGGAAAAAGACACCAACGCCTTTTATCAACGCAGCTTGGTCATTGACAGCTATAAAATCGCCCATCTCGAAGATAGTGACCTCGATCGCATCGGTACTTACCAGATAGACGACCTGAGCGTCACCATCATCGATCCGGTGGCCGATTACGCCGACCTGATGCAGTCTATTTTCGATTTCAACTTACTTAAACAAAGCATCAGCTCCGGCTATATCACTCTGCTTTTTGACGCCATGCACGCCATTACCGGGCCTTATGCAAAAAGAATCCTGATTGACATCTTGGGCGCGTCGCCCGATTCAGTTATTAACGCCGAACCGCTGGAAGATTTCGGCGGCCATCATCCCGACCCCAATCTTGCCCATGCTCGGGAACTTGCCGAACGCATGTTCGGCTCGGCGGCACCTGTTTTCGGTGCCGCATCCGATGGCGATGGCGACCGCAACATGATTACCGGCAGCCATATTTTCGTAACGCCCAGCGACAGCCTGGCCATTATGGCCGCCAATGCGCATTTAATTCCGGCTTATGCACAGGGATTGCGCGGCGTGGCCCGCTCCATGCCCACCAGCCAGGCGGTTGACCGCGTCGCCGCCAGTTATAACATCCCCTGCTACGAAACCCCGACCGGCTGGAAGTTTTTCGGCAACCTGCTGGACGCAGGAAAAATCACCCTGTGCGGTGAAGAAAGTTTCGGTACCGGTTCGGATCATGTCCGCGAAAAAGACGGTTTATGGGCTGTGTTATTCTGGCTGAATTTGATCGCCGTCAAACGCCAGACTGTTGCCGATATTGTGCATGAACACTGGCAAAAATTCGGCCGGGATATTTATTGCAGGCATGATTATGAGGCTGTCGATATGACTATTGCCAACGGCATAGTCGAGCACCTGCGTAGCCAGTTGCCCACACTGCCGGGGCAAACTTTCGGCGAATACACGGTTAAATATGCCGACGAATTCAGCTATGAAGACTCGGTAGATGGCAGTATCAGCAGCAATCAGGGCATACGCATCGGCTTTGACAACGGCTCGCGCATAATTTTCCGTTTGTCGGGAACCGGCACAGTCGGCGCAACCTTAAGAATCTATCTGGAACGCTTTGAAGCGGATGCATCCAGACATGATCAGGATGCCCAAGTGGCCTTGGCAGAGTTAATCAACCTTGCCGAACAGTTTTGTGAAGTAAAAAAACGCACCGGTAGGACTGAGCCTAATGTGGTGACTTAAAAGCAGGCGAACGGCAAAACGCTTGTCTTTCGCCTAGCCCACATTTAACAGTCTCTAACGCATTAAACTAAGTCGCATACCTGTAAAAAATATAATCGAGGTAGAACAGCCAGTTACCCGACCACCCCCTCACAGATCCCTGCGCGCGGAATTACCGCACAGGGCTCTTCAAAACTGCTCACTTTGCACAAACGGTTCTTGATTGAAGTTCTCAGAAAGCATGGCAGATTCGCGGCTGGGCTATTCCAAAGTATTTTACCAGTTCTTTAAACCCTTCCCAGTTATAGCTAAGGCGTTGTGAACGCCGATTCAGCCACTTGAAAAGGGCTTGCGTAACATGATAAACAAAGCAGCTTAAACTGTTGAAGTTACCTATGATTCCGTAGTCATTGTAATAGCCACGTAATTTTCTGTTTAGCATTGCAAACAGACTATTCTTAGGTAAACGACTTGATTTCTTAAGCCAACCTTTAAAATTTGCCAATGATGCACTCAGTTTCTCCCGTGAGGTTCGTCGTTTTATAATCGCTCTACGTAGCCGATTCTTTGGACGACTTAATCCCCAGCGAAATTCAAAGCCCAAAAAGTTAAAACTCGTTTTTGCGCGGATTTTGCTTCGGCTAAAGACCATAATATTGGTTTTGTCCTCTGCTAAGTAATGGATCACAAGTTGTTTAACAATCTGTAGGAGTTTTGTTAAAACAGTTATAGACACCTAACTTATTGCAAATATTACAAAAGCGTAAAGCCGTACTCATTAGCAGGCAAAACCATTCTATAACCGATGAATGATTTTGCCTGCCTGCAAGGTATGGGTCACCCGGCCTTTCAGGGTTTGCCCCCAAAACGGCGTGTTGACGCCCTGGCTTTTCCAGTTTTCCGAATTGACTTGCCAGTCGAGTTCCGGGTCGAAAATACACACGTCGGCCGAAAAGCCCGGCGTCAATGCGCCACTATTTAAGCGCAGCACCCGGGCCGGATTGGCGCTTAAACAGGCGATGCCCTGTTCCAGTGTTATCGCATGTTGCGTTACCAGTTTGAGCATTAACGGCAACAGGGTTTCCAGTGACGACATCCCTGGTTCCGTCTCAGGGAACGCGCCCAGCTTGGCGTCCAAATCATGCGGCTGATGGTCAGAACAGATGCTGTTAATGGTGCTGTCGGCTAGGCCTTGTCGTAAATACTGCTTATCCGCTTCGGTGCGTAATGGCGGCAAGACGTGATAGGCGCTGTCAAAAGGCCTCATGTCGTTTTCGGTCAGATACAGTTGATGAATGGCAACATCGGCACTGACTTTCAATCCGTACTTTTTGGCCTGATGGATTTTAATCACCGAACGCTTGCAGCTCAACTGGCCGAAATGCACCCGGCAACCGGTCAGCTCGGCCAGTTCCAAACATTGCGCCAGGGCTATGGTTTCGGCGGCTTCCGGGATACTGGGCAGGCCGTAGCGGGTTGCGACTGCACCTTCATGGGCGCAACCGTTATTGCTCAGCCAAAAATCATTGGACTGAAACATCAGCAATAAGTCATGACTGGCCGCATATTCCATGGCCCGCCGTAAAATCAACAGGTTTTTCACCGGCTGGTTGGCATTGCCGACCGCGATGCAGCCGGCCTGCTTAAGCGACAACATCGAGCTGAGTTCCGTGCCTTCCAGTTTTTGAGTGAGCGCGCCGACCGCATAAATTTGCGGGTAGTCAGCTTTTTCCGCCAGCTCCTTAATCAGTTCGACGACCGCAGGCGTATCGATGACTGGCACGGTGTCCGGTTGCAAACACAGCGTGGTGACACCGGCGGCGGCGGCGGCCAGTACTTCGCTTTTGAATGTCGCCTTGCGGCTGTGTCCCATGTCCCGCAACCGGGTGCTTAGGTCGATAAAACCGGGGCAGACGACTTGGTTGCTGGCATCGATAACGCTATCGGGTTCGAATCCGGCTGGCTTGTCGGTTACCGAAACAATCTTGCCATCGGCGATATAGACGCTGCCGACACGGTCTATTTCATTGGCCGGATCGATGATTCTGCCTTGGTCTATACGTATCCGACTCATCACATCGCCCCCCGTGTTTGCATGGCCATTGCCATGATCGCCATGCGCACGGCGATGCCGTTGCTGACTTGTTTGAGTATCACCGACTGCGGGCCGTCGGCGACTTTGGAATCGATTTCCACGCCGCGGTTGATCGGACCGGGATGCATGACTATCGCATCGGGTTTAGCGATTTTTAATTTCTCTTCGGTAAGCCCGAAACATTTGAAATATTCGCTTTCGCTGGGCAGTAACGCCGAACTCATGCGTTCTTTCTGCAAGCGCAACATCATCACCACATCAATGTCTTTAAGCCCTTCGGTCAAATTATGCGATACGCTGACCCCCAGACTTTCCACATGTGCAGGCAGCAAGGTTTTGGGCGCAATCACCCTGACTTCCGCAGCGCCCAAGGTGTTTAAGGCTTGAATCTCCGAACGCGCCACCCGTGAATGTAAGATGTCGCCGATAATGGCCACGCGCAACTTGGAAAAATCCGGTTTTAGCTGTCGGATCGTAAACATGTCCAGCATGGCTTGAGTCGGATGGGCGTGTTGCCCGTCGCCGGCATTGATAACGCTGATATGCGGCGCAGTCTGTTGGGCGATAAAGTGCGCCGCGCCGCTGAGCGCATGGCGTACCACGAACATATCGACAAACATGGCTTCCAGGTTACGGATGGTGTCAAGCAGACTTTCGCCTTTTGATGTTGCCGAGGTGGCAATATTCATATTGATCACGTCGGCGGACAGGCGAGTGGCTGCCAGTTCGAAGGTGGTGCGGGTACGGGTGCTGTTTTCGAAAAACAAATTGACGATGGTTTTGCCGCGCAACAAAGGCACTTTTTTAACCTGGTGCTCGGACATACTGGCGAAAGATTCGGCGGTGTCGAGAATCTCAGTTAATAATTCTTTGCTCAGGCCTTCGATGGTCAGAAAGTGTTTAAGCTTGCCTTCCGCGTTCAATTGCAGGTTGTCTGTCATTTATGCCGCCTCTTCAACGGTTTCCAGCCGAACGCCCAAGGGCTCCGGCCCGGTCAGCTTGATCCGCTGACCTGCGTCTAAGGTAATGCTGGCACCGACGCAATCGGGGTTCAGCGGGATTTGCCTGCCGTCGCGCTCTATCAACACCGCCAAGACGATCTGGTTCGGCCTGCCGTAATCGAAAATCTCATTCATTGCCGCGCGTATGGTTCTGCCGGTGTAAAAAACATCGTCGATCAGGATAATGTCGCGGCCTTCAATGTGCGTCGGCAACTGGCTGGGCTTTACATTGGGATTAACGCCGATTTGCGAAAAGTCGTCCCGGTAAAATGAAATATCCAGCAGCCCTAAAGGTTCACTGATATTCAAACGCCGATGCATGTGCTCGGCAATCCACACGCCGCCGGTACGGATGCCTATCATCAACGGGTTAACCAACTGCCGTTCGTCGATAATGCGCGTTAGTCCAGTTTCCAGGTTATCTAATAATTCGGGAATCTTTAACACTTAATAATCCTTTTGGGAACGATCGTTTAGCCAGCTTTGCAAGATAAGCTGGGCGGCGAGTTGATCTTGCACTTCCCATAATTTACTTGCGCTGACGCTGACTTCATCAAACAACAGCTGTTTGGCTTCATAGGTCGACAAGGTCTCGTCCTGTTGAAAAACGGGCAGTTGATAACGCCCCTCCAGCTGCCTGCAGAATTTTAACATGCGCGGTGTCACCAGGTTGTCAGAGCCGTCGGCCTGCTTTGATATGCCGACCACTAAACCGGCCGGGCACCATTCTTGTATCAGCTTGCCGATGCTGTCCCAGTTGGGGTTTTGGTTGATCGAGCGTATGGTTTGCAATGGACTTGCGGTAGCGGTGATCGTTTGGCCGACGGCTGTACCGATCTTTTTAGTGCCGAAATCGAAACCCAGATAGGTATCGGTGTTGGCTTTGGCTAGTAATGGGTCTTGCATAGTTTATATCGCCAGGGATGGTGTGTATGTCGCAAACCCGTCGGAAACGGGTGCGGCGATCGCCAGGGAGGGTGTGTATGCCGCAAGCCCGTCGGGAACGGGCGTGGCGTCCGGTTGGTGTTCAATACGGCAATCAGCCATGTCCTGCCGGAGCGGTCAACAGGCTGATGTCAATGCCAATCTGGTCGCCTGCCGCAGCCCAGCGTAAGTTAACGGGCGTATCGAACAAGACCTGTTTGCCGCAAGGCGTATTAAGCCAGGCATTCTCCTTAATTTCTTTTTCCAGCTGCCCCGCACCCCATCCAGCATAACCTAAAGCCACCAGATACTGCTCAGGGCCCTCGCCCGCCGCAATGGCTTCAAGCACGTCACGGGAAGTGGTCAGGGAAATAGCCTCTGAAACCGCCATGGTCGCATGCCAGTCTCCACCGGACGTATGCACCACGAAGCCACGATCCTGTTGCACCGGACCGCCTGCAAAAACGAGAGTTTCAGCGGTAGCGGGCACAGTGATTTTTATATCCATCTGCTTAAAAATTTCGCTCAGCTTCATGTCTGTCGGCCGGTTAATAACAATGCCCAATGCACCGTCTTCATTATGTTGACACAGATAGGCAACCGTATGAAAAAAGTTGGGATCCGCCAGATTGGGCATGGCGACAATAAACTGGTCGGTTAAGTAGGTAGCTTGGTTCATGGGG
>JBCKWP010000083.1:0-7399 GCA_038922455.1 Methylobacter sp.
ACCCTCTGTGTAATCATAACCATGCCTACTTTCGACATCATTTCCGAATTCGACAAACACGAGATTAAAAACGCCGTTGATCAAGCCAATAAAGAAGTGACCACGCGCTTCGATTTTAAGGGCACCGACTCAAGCTTCGAATTGACGGACGACAAGCTGATTATGGTCTCCGAATCGACGTTTCAGTTGCAGCAAATGTTCAGTGTGGCCTGTTCAAAACTCAGTCGGCGCGGTATCGATATAGCCTGCATGGAGGTCGGCGACCCCAAGCCTAGCGGCAAAGGGATGCGCCAGGAAATCATCATGAAGCAGGGTTTGGATTCGGCGCTGGCCAAAAAAATCGTTAAATTGATTAAGGATAAAAAGCTGAAAGTCCAGGCGGCCATTCAGGGCGACCAGGTCAGGGTCACCGGCAAAAATAGGGATGATTTGCAGGAGGTGATTAAAATGCTCAGGGAAGAAAAGCTGGAAATGCCGTTGCAGTTTGAGAATTTCAGGGACTAAACGGGCGATACATTTACCCCCGCATCTTTTTATAAACAAAATAGCCCATGATGGCGAGGCCGAGCCAGGCGGTCACTAAAGGTCCGACCACACCGTCATAGCTGCTGACCAGATAAATATAATCGGAACTAAAGTCGGTATTAAATAAACTTTTGCTCATCTTGATCTGCCACACCCAGCAGGTATGGCAGCCGATACATAAACCCAAGCCCTCTTTTACCTGCGCCCTGAGTACGCCAAGAAAAATTCCCACCATCAATAAAGCTAAAAATGCCGATAGGATTTTCGGATTCAGTAAGTTGGCAAATGCTTCGCCCAGCAAGGTAAAGCCGCTGAATAGATCGGCTTGCTGCTTAGGTATCTCGGTTTGGCTGTCCAGGAAATGCAAAGCCGCATAATAAGTGGAGCTGATTAAAATAGCCGCGATGACCGGCAAGTTCTTTTTTAAACCGGCGAATAGAATGCCTCGGAAAATAGGCTCTTCAACCATCGAAATCAATAGTGCAAGCAACAATGCAACAAACATTTTGGTAGCGACAGCCGCCATCGTCCATGTCTGAGTCTCGTCGATGACATTGACGCCAAGAACATACAAGACAATAAACACTGGCATCAAGGTGACAAAGCCCAAGCCGAATCCTTGCAATACCTGCTTTAAAAATATCGGTCTTGTGGCAAAGCCCAAATCACCCTTGTTAAATTTCAGGTAGGCCATGGCCGGAAAAATACTCAGCACCAAAAACAGCTGGGTCAATTTGGTTATTATTTTCGATAAGGGAAAGTATCCCTCTATACCCAGAAAAATAAAATAGCCGACAATGCAGGCTAAGGAGGCTGCCGCCAGCAATACCAAAAAAGGCATTATTAAATTGAGTGTAGTTTTGATCATTTGTTATTCCTGCCAAAATCGCCCCACAGCAACTGTACTGCGGCTAAGGCGGCCAGCGATGCGGTTTCTGTTCTTAGGATACGGGCGCCTAAACGCACCGGAATAAAGCCGGAGGCTTTTGCCATGTCCCGCTCCTGATCGGAAAAGCCACCTTCGGGGCCGGTGAGTAAGGTCACTTTCATGGCTTCAGGTTCTAATTCGGTTAATGTGGTTTCGGCATAAGGGTCGAGAAACACTTTTAGCCCTTGTTGGCTACCTACCCAGTTTTGCAAGGTATCGATTTCCGGCAATGCGGGCAGGGTGGTTCTGCCGCTTTGCTCGGCGGCATGTTGAACTATTTTTTGCCAATGCACTAAACGTGGCGGTTTTTTTTCGCCTTTAAATTGCACCACGCAGCGTTCGGTTATTAGCGGCGTGATGTGATTGACGCCCAGTTCCACGGCTTTTTGTACGGTCAAGTCCATCCGGTCGCCCCGCGAGATGCCCAACCCCAAAGTCACCTGCAACGGTGATTCCACGCAGCGGTCGCTCCAGTGCTCGATGGCTATCAGCACAGATTTTCGGCTGACTTCGGCAACGGTGCAACAATATTCTCCGCCGTGACCGTTAAATAAAATAAGTGCCGCGTCTTTTTTTAATCGTAATACTGTCCTGACATAATGCCCGTTGTCATCGTCCAGTTCGATGAGTTTGCCGGTAGTCAGAGGTGTTGGTGTATATAATCTGGAGACGCGCATAATCAGTCCTTAACCGCATGTTGAATGCCTTGCCAAGCCACCTCGGCGATTAACAACAGTTGATCCTCGGTGACAATATAGGGCGGTATAAAATAAATGACATTACCCAAAGGGCGCAATAATACACCTTTAGACAGCGCGTATTGATAGACTTTAAGTCCGCGACGTTCCTGCCAGGGGTAAGGTTCACGGGTATGCTTGTTTTTGACCATTTCAATCGCCAGGATCATGCCCGTTTGCCGGACTTCTGCAATATGTGGATGCTCATGAAAACGCATTGCCGCTTTCGCCATAATATTTGCCAAGGCGCGGTTAAGTTCGATGATGTTGTTTTGCTGGAAAATTTCGATGGTAGCCAATCCAGCTCGACATGCCAGTGCATTGCCGGTGTAACTGTGCGAATGCAGGAATGCAGTCATCGCTTGGTAATCGGCATAGAAGGCTTGATATACCTGATCGGTGGTTAGCACCGCTGACAACGGCAAATAGCCGCCGGTCAAGCCTTTCGACAAGCACATAAAATCCGGGCTGATGGCGGCTTGTTCACAGGCGAACAAGGTGCCGGTACGCCCGAAGCCGACCGCGATTTCATCGGCGATTAAATGCACGTTGTATTTATCGCAGGCATCCCGCAGCAATTTCAAATAGACAGGATCGTACATGCGCATATTGCCGGCGCATTGCACTAAAGGCTCGATGATGACCGCGCAAGCGGTATCGGCATGTTGTTGCAGCGTTTGTTCCATCAGCTCGAAGCGGCGGGTGGAATAATCCGCACAGGATTCGCCGAGTTCGCGGTGATAGCAGTCCGGGCCGGGTACGGTGATGACGTCCATTAATAACGGCGCGTAGGTGTCTTTATACAGAGGCACATTGCCGACGGCTAGTGCACCAAGGGTTTCGCCGTGAAAGCTGTTTTCCAGGGTGATGAATTTGGTTTTTTGGGTTTGTCCAAGGTTACGCCAATAATGAAAACTCATTTTTAGCGACACTTCCACCGCAGATGAACCGTTGTCTGCATAAAAACATCGGCTTAAGCCTTGCGGCGAGATTTCAATTAGCTTTTCCGCCAGAAGGACTGCGGATTCATGGGTGAAACCGGCAAAAATGACATGCTCCAGGGTATCGAGCTGGTCTTTTAACGCGGCGTTGATGGTGGGATTGGCATGGCCGAATAAATTAACCCACCATGAGCTGATCGCATCGAGATAGCGATTGCCGTCAAAGTCTTCCAGCCATATGCCTTGGCCTTTTTTGATCGGAATAACCGGGAAGGTTTCGTGATCTTTCATTTGTGTACACGGATGCCACAAAACGGCAAGATCGCGATCGGATATGGATTGATTGGACATAGGTGAAAGATAAGAGGTGAAAGGCTAAGGGAACTTGCGCCTTTATACGCTATGGCAGATTAAGGGAATCGACAAAAGAGCTTACGTCATCATTATCGACGCGCTCATAAATATCCGCCACCGATAAGGTTAAGTCCACGGATTCAAAGGTCACGCTATCGCCCATAAAATAATGGCGGGATATCCAACCCTCACTGCGACGGCAGACTTCGACATCGACAAAATCCTGCTCGATTAACACATATTCTTTTAATGTAGGTAGGGTTTGATAAGCGAACTTTTTAGCCGTTTCATCCATTCTGCGGGTGGATTTTGATAAGACCTCGACAATAATAACGGGGTTTTCGGTGTAATAGGCATTATCGCTGTCATCATCACATACGACCATGACATCGGGATAAAAAAACTTGCTGCCCACTTTGACTTTAACATCCGATGCAAACGATTCACAGGGCGTGTTTTTTAATTGATTACCAAATTCCCGGCTGACATTACCCGTAATACGCTGGTGATTTTTGCTCGCCCCCGCCATTGCATAAACAGCACCGTCAATATACTCGTACTTTATTTCGCTAAGCAGTTCACCTTGTAAATAGGCTTCTTCACTAATCCACTCGGTTTGTTGTTTTAAGTTCAACGCCATGATTTTTACCTCAATGAATAGTTAGATTAAAAGTAAATTACCTGTGTGAGCATAGCAGTTATCGCTTTAGGTTTTCCAAAATCGCCAGGGTCGGTGCGGATTGATTCATGGTGTAAAAATGCAACCCTGGCGCGCCGCCATCCAGTAGGCGCTGACAAAGATTGCTGACTACGTCCAGACCGAAGGCTTGTATCGATTCCCTGTCATCGCCAAAACTTTCCAGGCGTTTGCGCAGCCAGCGGGGAATATCCGCGCCGCACATATCTGAAAAGCGGAATAGTTGCGCATATTGGGTAATCGGCATAATGCCGGGAACGATGGGAATCGTTATACCGCTTTTTTCGCAGGCATCGACAAAATGAAAATACGCTTCGGCATTGTAAAAATATTGGGTGATCACCGCATCGGCGCCCGCGGCCACTTTACGCTTGAAGTTTTTAAAATCCTCCACACCGCTGGCGGCTTGCGGGTGAACTTCGGGGTAGGCGGCAACATGAATCTGAAAATGATCGCCGGTTTCCTGGCGAATAAATTCGACTAACTCATTGGCATAGCGGAATTCCCCGGCCGACATCATGCCGGAAGGCAAATCACCTCGTAAGGCGACAATTTTAGTGATGCCGTGATTCTGATAGTCTTTTAGAATGGCGCGGATATTGGCTTTGGTTGACGCCACGCAAGATAAATGCGGCGCGGCGGAGATGCCTTTGGCTTGAATATCGATTACCGTAGTGAAGGTCTTATCGCGGGTCGAACCGCCCGCACCGAAAGTGACGGAAAAAAAGTCGGGGTTCAGTTTGGCCAATTTGCTTTGTACAACTTGCAGGCTTGCCGCGCCTTCGTCGGTTTTTGGCGGGTAAAATTCGAAACTGAATAGCTGGGGATGTGTTTGTTGCGATTGCATTTTATGGTCTCACTGACGGGAATCTAACGACTGCACGGCTACGGAGAAAAGCAGGAGCGTAGCGGTGTGCCGGAATTTATCGTTCCCACGGCGTCTGTCTGAATGCCGTCATGTGGACGCGTTGCGACCCGCGCCGCAATAGCGGCACGGAACGCATTCCCACGGATGGTGTGGGAACGATGATTAATCAATAACGATAATGATCCGCTTTAAATGGGCCTTCAACCGGAACATTGATGTATTTGGCTTGCTCAGCGGTTAACACGGTCAGCTTCACGCCCAACTGTTTAAGATGCGATCTGGCAACTTTTTCATCGAGTTTCTTAGGCAGTATGTACACCTTGTTTTCATACTTTGCTGGATTGGCCCAGAGTTCCATTTGTGCCAGAACTTGGTTGCAGAATGAATTAGACATGACAAAGCTTGGATGCCCGGTGCCGCAACCCAGATTAACCAAGCGGCCTTCTGCTAGAAGAATCAAACGCTTGCCGTCAGGGAAAATGACATGATCAACTTGTGGCTTGATATTTTCCCAGGTGTATTGACGCAACGAGGCAATGTCGATTTCCGCATCGAAATGGCCGATATTGCAAACAATCGCCTGGTCTCTCATCGCCACCATGTGCTGATGGGTGATGATATTAAAGTTGCCGGTTGCGGTAACAAAGATATTAGCCAGCGGTGCTGCATCTTCCATGGTCACAACGCGATAACCTTCCATAGCGGCTTGCAATGCGCAAATCGGGTCGATTTCGGTAATCAATACCGTAGCGCCAAGGCCGCGTAAAGATTGTGCGCAACCTTTGCCGACATCGCCATAACCGCAGACCACGGCGATTTTACCGGCGATCATCACATCGGTAGCGCGTTTAATGCCGTCAACCAGCGATTCGCGGCAGCCGTATAGGTTATCGAATTTCGATTTTGTGACCGAATCGTTAACATTAAAGGCGGGAACTTTTAATGTGCCTTTGGCAACCATTTCATAAAGACGCAAGACGCCGGTGGTGGTTTCTTCGGACAAGCCTTTAATATCGGCCATCAATTCAGGATATTTTTCATGCATCATGACGGTTAAGTCACCGCCATCATCCAGGATCATATTCGGACGCCAACCATCAAGACCGTCAATGGTTTGGGCGATACACCATTCTGCTTCTTCCTCGGTTTCGCCTTTCCAGGCAAAAACAGGAATACCGGTCGCTGCCATCGCTGCTGCGGCATGATCTTGGGTAGAAAAAATGTTGCAGGAAGACCAACGAACCGTGGCGCCTAATGCAGTCAGGGTTTCAATCAATACCGCAGTCTGAATGGTCATGTGCAAACAACCGGCGATGCGCGCGCCTTTTAATGGCTGTGCTGCACCAAATTCTTCACGCAGAGCCATTAAGCCCGGCATTTCGGTTTCGGCAATATTAATTTCCTTGCGCCCCCATGCTGCCAGAGCAATATCGGCGACTTTATAATCTGGTTGGCTCATCATGATTCCTGTTTTGAGTGATATTAATTAAAGACCGGCCGCATCTTTTAATGCGTCAATTTTGTCGGTTTTTTCCCAGCTAAAGGAGTCTTCGGTGCGACCAAAATGACCATACGCAGCTGTTGTTTGGTAGATGGGCTTTAGCAAACCTAACATTGCAATCAAGCCTTTGGGCCTTAAATCAAAAATATCTCTGATAATTTGGACGAGTCTGTCTTCACTGATTTTGCCGGTGCCGAAGGTTTCAATACTGATGGACGTAGGCTCTGCAACACCAATGGCGTAAGAAACCTGAATTTCACAGCGTTCAGCTAATCCGGCTGCAACAATATTTTTTGCTACATAACGAGCCATGTAGGCCGCCGAACGATCAACTTTTGAAGGATCCTTACCCGAAAACGCGCCGCCGCCGTGTCTTGCCATGCCGCCGTAGGTGTCAACGATTATTTTGCGCCCGGTTAAGCCGCAGTCGCCGACAGGGCCGCCGATAATGAATTGGCCGGTTGGGTTAATGAAATATTGGGTGTCTTTGTGCAGCCATTCCTTGGGCAGAACCGGCAGGATAATTTCATCCATCACCGCTTCGTGCAATGCTTTGGTCGTAATGTCAGGTGAATGCTGGGTAGACAAAACCACTGCATCGATCGCTACGGGTTTGTTATTTTCGTAGCGAAAGGTAATCTGGCTTTTGGCATCAGGACGCAACCAAGGTAAAGTTTTATTTTTACGGACTTCAGCCTGACGCTTGACCAGCAGATGGGAATAGGTGATCGGAGCCGGCATCAGCACATCGGTTTCATTGCTGGCATAACCAAACATTAAGCCTTGATCGCCTGCGCCTTGCTCGTGGTCATTGGCTTCATCGACACCCATTGCAATATCAGCCGACT
>JBCKWP010000084.1:0-7277 GCA_038922455.1 Methylobacter sp.
GGCTGGTTTTTTATCGCCAGCTCCAGCATCTGTAAACGCATTTTCGCACTTACGGCAGGTTGCTCTCGGTGCGGCGGTTTAGCGCTGGGGATCAATCGAACTTCATCCAGCCCGAAGATGTCCTTAACTTCAAGCGCCGAACGCAAATGCCCGTAATGTACCGGGTCGAAGGTGCCGCCAAAGATGCCGATCATTTACTGCCGGATATGGCCGTCACCCAGAACGATGTATTTTAACGAGGTCAGCCCTTTTAAACCCACCGGACCGCGAGCATGTAGCTTGTCGGTGCTGATGCCGATTTCAGCGCCCAGCCCGTATTCAAAGCCATCGGCAAAACGGGTCGAGGCATTCACCATCACCGAGCTGGAATCCACTTCCCGCAAAAACCGGCGAGCCAAAGTGTAATCTTCGGTCACAATCGCTTCGGTATGGCCGGAGCTGTGTTGATTGATGTGCTCCAGCGCTTCATCGATACCGTCAACAATCCTGATCGATAAAATCGGCGCCAGATATTCGGTGTCCCAGTCTTCCTCTGTTGCTCTGATGCAGCCTGGAATCAACGAACAGGTTTTGAGGCAGCCGCGTAATTCGACGCCTTTTGCGTGATATTGTTCGGCCAACAATGGCAATACTTTTGCGGCAATACTCTCGGCAACCAGCAAGGTTTCCATCGCATTGCAAACGCCGTAGCGATGGGTTTTGGCGTTAATGGCAATCTTAATGGCTTTGTCTATGTCGGCTTTATCGTCGATATAAACATGACAGATGCCATCCAGATGTTTGATGACCGGAATCGTGGCATCCTTAGAAATCCGCTCGATCAAGCCTTTGCCGCCGCGCGGTACGATTACATCGACGTATGGGTTCATGGTGATTAATTCGCCGACCGCAGCGCGATCCGCCGTCGCCACGATTTGCACGGCGTCCACTGGCAAGCCCGCCGCCACCAGACCTTTAGATATGCACGCGGCAATCGCCTGATTGGAATGAATGGCTTCCGAGCCGCCCCTTAAAATGCAGGCATTGCCGGATTTTAGGCACAAAGCAGCCGCATCGACGGTCACATTGGGTCGAGATTCATAGATAATGCCGATCACGCCCAAAGGTACGCGCATTTGGCCGACCTGTATGCCGCTGGGACGGTAGCTTAAATCGCTGATTTCACCGACCGGATCAGGTAATGCCGCGACTTGCTTTAAACCTTCAACCATTGCCTGAATACCAGATGGTGTTAATTCCAGTCTGTCCAGCGAGGCTGCATCCAGGCCGTTTCTCTTGCCTGCTTCCAAATCCTTTTGGTTTTCCGCTATCAACAGTTCGTGGCTGTGTTCAATAATTTTAGCAATTTCAAGCAACGCCAGATTCTTTTTGCCCGACTCGGTACGGCTTATTTCCCGCCCCGCTTTCCTGGCCTGCTGACCCAGCGTTTTCATGTATTCTTTAATATCCACTTTGTTCTCATGAGTGGGATGGATGATAAGCGTGATTATACCGTTTAATCCGCGCTTTTGCCTACATGGACAGATATTTGCTCCTCGGTAATGGCTCCTGCATCGCCTAAAAATTGTGGCGGTTAAGGTTTTTTCTTAACGTTTAATTCGGCTTCCCATTTAAGCCGGGACATGCTGCAAGGCTTAACCGTTCGTCCTGAGCCTGTCGAAAGGGTGGACGGTTAAGCCGCTCATGGCTCAACAAGGCTCTCCTGAGCGTAGTCGAAGGACTCATCACGAACAGCTTAACCTCAAACTGTGTCCCGCCTTAAGTGGGAAGCCTAAAATCCGGGCGGCAGAACAACATTCCGCCGCCCGCCATGCCTTATTCCTTGTAACTTTCGGCTCTATGTTTTACATCGTCTAAATTAACATTGACCTGCTCGGCAACGCGCTTACCGTATTCACTATCAGCTTTATAGAGAAAACTGGTGATAATTGCCCGGATTTCAGAATTTTTAACCGTTTTCAAATCACCCGCAAAAGCATTGACCAAGTGAGTTTGATCCGCCTTGGAAAATGAACGATACAATTCCCCTGCCTGCTTGAAGTTCTGAGTTTTCTCAAACGGGATTTGCTGGGCATTGCCTTCTAACGGTGCAGGGCAATATTCATACTGTTTATCATCAACAAAACCTTCGCCACTGCGGCTGGGTTGATAATTAACGGTACTGGCTTCCGCCACAGAGTAACCAGCGCCATCCTGATTGTGCGAGTTGACCGGGACTCTGGGCGCATTAACCGGCAAACTCATATGATTAATACCTAATCTGTACCGCTGGGTATCGGCATAAGAAAACAACCTGCCCTGTAACATTCTGTCCTCTGATGGCTCGATGCCGGGAATCATGTTGCTGGGTGCAAACGCCGACTGCTCTGTCGATTGAAAAAAGTTGTCCGGAACCTTATTCAAGGTTAACTCCCCGACTTTACGCGAGGCAATCAAATCTTCCGGCCAGATCTTGGTGTCATCCAGCGGATTAAAATCGAAATCGTCCAACTGGCCTGCCGTCATCGTTTGAATAAACAAGTCCCAAACCGGATAATTGCCCTTGTCGATATTGTTATAGAGATCCTGCGTTAAATGATTAAAGTCCTTCGTTTGTATTGCCGATGCTTGCTCGGGCGATAAGCCTTTGTTGCCCTGCCGCGACTTCCAGGTAAATTTCACATAGGTCTGCCGGCAATCGGCATTGGTAAATTTAAACGCATGAACCCCGGAACCATCCATTTCACGATAACTGGTGGGAATGCCTAAGGGTGAATAGAGCAGCGTTAAGGTTCTAGTGGCTTCCGGAATATGCGAAAAAAAGTCAAAAGCACGCGACGCTTCCTGAATATTGGTTTTGGGATTCGGCTTAAACGCATGCACCATGTCGGGGAACTTGATGGCATCACGAATAAAGAAGGTCGGAAAATTATTGCCGACCAAATCCCAGTTACCTTGTTCAGTATAAAACTTCACGGCAAATCCTCGCGGATCACGTAAGGTTTCCGGCGAGTGTTTAGAATGAACGACTGAGGAAAAACGCACAAAAACCGGCGTTTCCTTGCCAGATGCCTGAAAAGGCGCAGCCCGAGTCATGTCGGTTAAATCAGCCGTCGCCTTAAATATCCCAAACGCTCCGGCTCCTCGCGCATGCACTACCCGTTCAGGGATGCGTTCACGGTCGAAATGCGCCAGTTTTTCTATCAGATGATGATCCTGCAACAAAGTAGATCCCTGAGGCCCGGCTGTTAATGAATTCTGGTTATTGCCAACCGGAGCGCCGGCAGATCGTGTCAAAACAGGCTCACCCGCTAATGCCGAACCCGTCATCATAGTGATGCCCATTGCAAAAGTATTGACCATCACTTTATATCTGAATTGCTTTTTCATAATAACCTCCAGAGGTCTTGGTTTTGCTGCATTCAAAATATCACAGCATTACTTAACTGATAAAGGCCGTAATACAGCCTTTAGCCGATAGAAAAAAAGACCGCTTTTATGGCTATTTCTCGGTCTTTATCTATTGATTGCAGAATAGCAATTTATATTGTCAATGTATAATTGATTGTTTATATGCTATCAATTGACCAAACCTATACAAGGGCACTGTTATGAATCTCAGAGATATAACTTATTTGGTTGCCGTAGCCGATTTGCGCAGCTTTATTAAGGCCGCTGAGCAATGCTGCATTAGCCAGCCGACGATTAGCACTCAAATAAAAAAAATGGAGGAAAGCCTTGGTGTACAGATTTTTGAGCGCACCCATAAAAAAGTGCTGCCGACGGAACTGGGCGAACAGATTATCGCCTCAGCCCGACGTGTATTATTGGAGATCGATACGATTGAACAGCTCGCAAGAAACGCCCAGGATCCGCTGGCCGGTAATTTCAGACTGGGCGCATTTCCGACGCTTGCAACCTATATTTTTCCGAGACTGGTTCCGCTGATTAAGCAGGAGCTGCCGAAACCGAGACTGATCCTGATTGAAGAAAAAACCGATATTCTCCTTGCGCAGCTTAAACAAGGGCAACTTGACGCCGCTTTGCTGGCGCTACCGATAAACGATGATTATCTGGAAGTCAGAAAACTGTTTGAAGATGAGTTTTTCCTGGCCGTCGCCAATGATGCCCCGTTAGCCGCAAAAAAAACAATCACTCAAGCGGACTTATTCGATCAACAGCTATTGCTACTGGATGAAGGGCATTGTCTACGCGGACAGGCTTTGCAAATTTGCCGGCTAAACGGCGCAGAGGAACAGCAGGATGTCAGGGCTACGGGGCTTGAAACGTTAAGGCAAATGGTCAGAGCGGGAACCGGTATAACGTTTATGCCGAAAATCGCCATTCATGAACCTGAAGACGGTATTCGCTATATTCCTTTTGAGGAGCCAGTGCCCAAACGCACTATCGGTATGGTTTGGCGTAAAACCAGCGCACGAAATGAATTATTTGAGCTGTTGACGAAGCTAATAGTTGTTTAAGCACTATGTTATATGCCGTCTAACCCTCTTTGATGGTCAGCACTAGGCTTGCCGAAACGGTGCTTTGTCAGGGATGTTATCCCTACGCTGAATAGTTACGATTAATTCAATATCGATGTACCCTTGATCTGCACGTAAACCGCCATGCCGATCCGTAAACCCAGCAATTGTGCGGATTTGCTGGTGATATGCGCCAGCAGCGGTTGATCGACAACCTCCAACCGCACCACGCTCTGACCGTGTTGGCTGTCAATGATGCCGATGAGGGTCGCAGGCAGCACATTAAGGATGCTGGTGGCGGTCGGCGCTTCCAGGGCGATACTGACGTCGCGGGCGTAAATCTGCACCCGTAACGGAGCACCGATGTTAGCATCGACCAGCGGCAGGCTCAGCGAGCCTCCGCTAAAAACGACGCGGGTCAGATGATAGTCGGCTTCATGTTCGGCGACAGTGGTCTGCCAAACCGTTGCGGCTTCCCGGTCTTGCGCCAGCGGCAGGTCGAGGCGGGTCAATGTCTCTGCCGGTAGGCCGGAGGCTATTTCCCGGCCCTCGTCCATAATCACCAGATGGTCGGCCAGTTGCGCCACTTCTTGTTGGGCATGGGTGACGTACAGCACCGGGATGTCCAATTGCTGATGCAGGCGGCTTAAAAACGGCAGGATTTCCTGTTTGCGCTTGAAATCCAACGACGCCAGCGGCTCGTCCATCAGCAGGATTTCGGGGTTAAGCGCTAGTGCACGAGCGATGGCGACTCGCTGCCGTTCGCCGCCGGACAAACGTTCCGGCATGCGTTCCATCAAGTGGACGATACCCAGTAATTCAAGGGTTTGTTCCAATTTAACCATGCCCGAATTTTGTTTGATCCTCTTCAAGCCGTAATGCAGGTTATCCCGCACCGTTAAATGTGGAAACAGGTTGGCTTCCTGAAATACATAGCCCAGCGACCGTTTATGAGTGGGCAGAAACAGGCCGCGCTCGCTGTCCTGCCAAATACTGCCGTTGATCTCTAGGAAACCCAGCGGCGCACGTTGCAACCCAGCGATACAGCGCAGCAGGGTGGTTTTGCCGGAACCGGAAGGGCCGAACAACACCGTAATGCCGGTGCCGGGTAATTGTAAATCGACATCCAGCTTAAAGTCGCCGTAGTCGAGTTGAAAGCGAGCCTGAATTGTGGTCATGATTATTTAAGCGGATGGACGACGGGCTGCGTTTTCAGCACGGTATACAGCACCAGCAATACGCTAAACGAGAACACCAACAAGCAGCCCGCCAGCCAATGGGCTTCGCCGTATTCCAGGGCTTCGACATGGTTGTAGATTTGCACCGACACCACGCGGGTCTTGTCGGGAATATTACCGCCGACCATCAGCACCACGCCGAATTCACCGACGGTATGGGTAAAGCCTAAAATGGACGCGGTCAAAAAGCCAGGTTTCGCCAGCGGCACGACTACGCTGAAAAACGTATCCAAAGGCCCGGCGCGCAAGGTTGCGGCCGCCTCCAAAGGCTGCTCGCCGATGGAAGTGAATGAGGCTTGCAACGGTTGCACAACAAACGGCAACGAATACAATACCGACGCCACCACCAAGCCGGGAAAGGTAAACGGCAAGGTACCCAGACCCAGCTCAGTGGTCAAGTGGCCGATAGGGCCGTGCGGTCCCATCAGCACCAGCAGATAGAAACCCAACACGGTCGGCGGCAACACCAACGGTAAGGACACCAGCGCGTTACAGATGGGTTTCCAACGCGATGCGGTGCGGGCCAGCCACCAGGCTAATGGGGTGCCGAGCAGCAGCATTACCAAGGTGGCGATACTGGCTACTTTAAATGTTAAAAGCAAGGTACCGAGATCGGAAGGGGTTAGCATAAAATGGCTCCGCTGATTATTTTTCTGGTTCCCAAGCTCCAGCTCTCATACACATTTATAGTTCCCACGCCTGTCCTGAGCATTGTCGAAGGGCTCCAGCGTGGGAACTATTGAGAAGGTGGCAATACCGGCTTCGTTCATCATAGCTTCTTTCTCTTATTGAGGCAGACCGAAACCGTACTTTTCGATAATCGCCAGGGCAGCCTTTGATTTGAGAAAATCAACCAAAGCAATGGCAGCCGGGTTTTCGGCACCGGTTGTCAGCAACACAGCCGTTTGGCGAAATGGGCTGTGCATATGATCTGGTATGATCCAGCCGGAACCGCTGCCGATTTTTCCGGTTTCTGCATTAATGACTTGCGACAACCCCACAAAACCGAGCTCGGCATTGCCGGTACTGACGAACTGGAAGGTTTGGGCGATGTTTTCGCCCATCACCAACAACGGGCGCAACTTATCCAGGATGCCCTGATGTTTCATCACTTCTTCCGCCACCACACCGTAGGGCGCATGACTGGGATCTGCAAGGGCAATGTGTTTGAAATGACCGGTTTTCAGGATTCCCCCCTGATCGTCGACATAACCGGGTGTTGCCGACCACAACACCAGCTTGCCGATGGCGTAAACGAAATGACTGTCGGCGACGGCATGACCCGATTTTTCCAGTTCCAGCGGGTAAAGTTCACTGGCCGACAAATACACTTCGAACGGTGCGCCGCTTTGGATTTGCGCGAACGCTTTGCCGGAAGAACCGAACGACAGCTTGGCGCTGTGACCGGTGGCTTTTTCGAAAGCGGCGGCGATTTCGGTCATCGGCTTAGTGAAATCGGATGCGACGGCGACCAATACGGTCGCGGCCCAACCTGTTTGGCTTGACAGCAATAGCGCTAGGATTATGATCGGACGGAAAAAGGTGGTTTTTAACATGGGCTATCTCCAAAGGTGAGAGG
>JBCKWP010000085.1:0-7023 GCA_038922455.1 Methylobacter sp.
TGGCGGTAGCCGATCGAATTAATGTCGTTACTAGTCAGCCGGAAACCGAAGATGAAGTTCTGGGTGTCAATAATCGCATACAGCTCAGTCATTTGGAACGTGTCTATCAGCTAGAGCAAGCCCATAGCCTGATGGAGCAGGGTGTCACCCTAAAAGACCCGATGCGCTTTGATCAAAGGGGTTCGATAGAAAGCCTGGGGCAAGACATAGAAATCGATATTAATGTGATTTTAGAGGGGAAAAACAGCATCGGCAGCCACGTCAAAATAGGCGCCAACACCCAGATAAAAAATTCCATCATTGGCGACCATGTACAGATCATGGCAAACTGCGTCATAGAAGATGCAGTTATAGGGCCAGGCAGCCGGATCGGCCCTTACGCCAGACTCAGGCCGGACAGCGTACTGGCTGAAGATGTCCATATCGGAAATTTTGTAGAAATCAAAAAATCGACGATAGCGGCAGGCAGCAAAATAAATCACTTGAGTTATATCGGCGATGCTACTGTGGGCGCACAAGTTAATATCGGTGCCGGAACGATTACCTGTAATTATGATGGCGTTAATAAATTCAGAACCGTTATTGAAGACGGCGCTTTTATAGGCTCAAATAGCCAGTTGGTCGCCCCGGTTACCATAGGCAAAAACGCCACGATAGGCGCAGGGTCGACCATCACCAAAGATAGTCCTGAGAGTCAGTTGACGTTAAGCCGGGCCAAACAGGTGTCACTGTCAGGATGGCAACGTCCGGTTAAAGCGGAGAAATAATATGTGTGGAATTGTAGGTGGTATCGCCCAACGCAATGTAGTGCCCATTTTGCTGGAAGGATTAAAACGGCTGGAATATCGAGGTTATGATTCGGCAGGCCTTGCGGTGATAAACAATCGGCAAATCTACCGGAAACGGGAGCTGGGTAAGGTTAAAGGCCTTGAGACACTGCTGGAGGCCGAACCCATCGCGGGCCATATCGGTATAGCCCATACCCGATGGGCTACCCACGGCAAACCCAGCACGGCCAATGCGCACCCGCATGTTTGCCGGAATAAAGTGGCGGTGGTGCATAACGGTATCATCGAAAATCATGAGCATTTAAGGGCGGTGCAGCAGCAAAACGGTTACGAATTCACTTCGGAAACCGATACCGAAGTTATCGCGCATGAAATTCATCACGCTATGGAATCCCTTCTGCTTAGCTCAGGACAGGCTACCGACGGATTACTGAACGCCGTTAAAAAGGCGGTCAAAAAACTGGAGGGTGCCTATGCTCTGGGAATAATGAGTGTTGATGATCCCGAGACATTGATAGCGTGTAGAAAAGGCAGTCCGCTGGTTATCGGCGTCGGCATCGGCGAATATTTTATCGCCTCTGATGTCGCGGCATTGCTCCCGGTTACGCAACGCTTTATTTTTTTGGAAGAAGGCGACATAGCGGCGATCACCATTAATGGGCCGGTTATTTACGATCTGCATGATCAGGTTGTCAGCCGTTCGATTATAGAAAGCCAGTTGACAGCGGATGCTGTCGATAAGGGCGAGTATCGTCATTACATGCTTAAAGAAATTTATGAACAGCCCTTTGCTATTTCACAAGCTCTGGAAGGCAGATTCATCAACAATCGTCTACAGGAAAACGCATTCGGGCATAACGCGGCCGAAGTGTTCGATAACATAAAAGCCATCCAGATTTTAGCTTGCGGCACCAGTTACCATGCTGGGATGGTGGCGCGCTACTGGTTTGAAGAACTGGCCCGCGTCCCTTGCACTATCGAAGTGGCTAGTGAGTTTCGCTACAGAAGTCCGGTATTAGCGCCGGATACCCTGATTGTCACGATCTCGCAATCCGGCGAAACCGCCGACACATTGGCGGCATTGCTGGAGGCCAAGAAGCTGGGCGCCTTATATTCATTAGCCATCTGCAACGTGCCGGAAAGTTCTTTGGTCAGGGAATCCGACCTAGTATTAATGACCCGCGCCGGCCCTGAAATTGGCGTCGCATCGACCAAAGCATTCACCACGCAGCTGGTGACATTAATGCTGTTGGTCATCGCTATCGGCAGACGCTTTCATCTGACTGAAATAGTAGAGCAAAAAATCACCTCGGAATTATTCAGCTTGCCGGGGAAAATTGAAAAAGTATTGCAGCTGAGTGATGAAATTAAAGTCCTGGCTGAGCAGTTTGCCGAAAAACAGCACGCCTTATTTCTAGGTAGGGGCACTCATTATCCGATAGCTATGGAAGGCGCGTTAAAGCTAAAGGAGATTTCTTATATTCATGCTGAGGCCTACCCGGCAGGCGAGTTAAAACACGGCCCATTGGCATTAATCGATGCCGACATGCCGGTGGTGACTGTTGCGCCCAACAACAGTTTACTGGAAAAACTGAAATCGAATATTCAGGAAGTCAGTGCTCGAGGCGGGCAACTGATCGTTTTTATGGATGAAACATTAGCCTCGGCAAATGACGAGAATGTGCAGATCGTAAAGGTCCCACAAGTCGGCAATGAGATTTCACCGATTGTATACACGATCCCCTTGCAGCTGTTGGCCTATCATGTCGCGGTTTTAAAAGGGACGGATGTCGATCAGCCCAGGAATCTTGCAAAATCAGTTACGGTGGAATAGTCGTGGCAAAATTATCATTACAAGAACAATTACTGAAATCCGGTTTAGTTAGCGCCGCGCAAGCTAAAAGCGTTAAATCTGATAAAAACAAACAAATTCAGCAGCAGCGTAAGCATAAAGTTGAAGTGGTCGATGAGGCTAAAGAGCTGGCTCAAAAATCACAAGCCGAAAAAACCGAAAGGGACAGGGAGTTGAACCAGTTGCGCCAGCAGCAGCAGGAGCAAAAACAGCTGGCTGCGCAAATAAAACAGATTATTGAGTTAAACCGGTTGCCTAGGGATGCGGAAGGCCTGGCCTATAATTTTACCGATAACAATAAGGTCAAGCGGCTGCATGTATCAGAAGCAATGCGTGATCAAATTGCCGAGGGACGGCTGGCTATTGTGAAGCTCGGGCAGCAATATGAAGTAGTTTTGGCGGAAGTTGCAAGAAAAATACAGTCCCGTGATGTAGGCAGTGTGACTGTTTTTAACGAGTCAGCTAAAAATGCAGATGTAGTCGATGATGCCTATGCAGCGTATCAGGTTCCCGATGATTTGATCTGGTAAAGATAGTTACAAGATGCAGCATCTACTTTAAAAAGCAGGGTAAACTGCACATGAAGAATTACTAACGATATGATTATTAAATAATTTAATTTTTAAAAAACAACTGTTACCCTGGAATTTAAAGTTGATGCCAAGATGCAGCATCGGTTGCGGCCCTGCTCTTTAGCTTGATAAAGAGCTTGGTCTGCACGCTCGAAAGCCGTTTCATCTGTGTCTTCTGGGACAAACTCGGTAATACCGCAGGAAATGGTAATCGAAACGGAGGTTCCGTCCGCATTAAAACTTGTTGTTTCAATAGTTTGACGTAGTTTATTGGCTAGAATCAAAGCCGATGAGGTGTCGGTGTTCGGTAACAGCATAATAAATTCTTCGCCGCCAAACCGGGAAATAAAATCGGTTGCGCGGGAATGGTCGGAGAGTTGTTTGGCGATTAACAGCAGCACTTTGTCTCCGGCGCTATGGCCATAGCTGTCATTGATGTTTTTGAAGTGATCTATGTCCCAAACGATAAGGCTTAAGGGTGAATGGTCACGTTTCCAGCGGGCCAGTTCGGTTCCCAGGCGTTCGTTATAAGCATTGCGATTTGGCAGGCCGGTTAAGGCGTCGCGTAATGCCTGGTTATTGGCGATTTTTAGTTTTGATTTGAGGTCGGAGGATTCCGACTCCATCCCCTGTATTTTATTGACCAATTCATCCAGTTGTTGCTGGGCTTTTTGGCGTTGAATAACTTCTTTTTGGCTGTGCTCCTGAATTTCTTTAGTTATACTGGCTAATCGACTGTTGATGATGTCTTTTAAAGGTTCCAGTTTGGTGGCGTTGGTCGAGCTTAACCGTAACTCTCCCATTTGCTCAGAAACGGATTGATCTAGTTTGGTTCTATTATCGGCCGATTTTTGTGCGGCTGTGCTGGCTCCCATCACGCTTATATCCATTGCCGCCAGTTGTTCGGTAATATGGGAGAGGAATTTATCAATGTCTTGTTGTTCCGATTGGTTGTGCTGTTTGATCTTAAGCAGAAGCTCAAAGGACTTATCCAGAATAGTTTCAAAAGCCATTGTGTTTTGACTAGGGCTGGAAAGCAATTGTTTGGCGGTTTGTGCCTGTTGATCAAAGATACTGGGGATTTCGATGCTTTCCAGCAAAAGCAATAATTGTTTGCTGACAATTTCTATATCAATGTGGTTGGCGATACTATTGGGTTCTGTGGTGTCGTCGTCAGGCTCGATAGCTTCAATTAAGGCAATAAATAATTGAGTAGGGTTTTTGAATTTTACGGTCTGGGTTTTTTTCTTCAGTAGATTGAGTGCGTTTTGTTGTTTTTCAGTTGTATAGCGCTGAAGTAGGAAATTGAGTAGCAGTTCGGTTTCCACGGACAGATTTTGAGGTGGCGAGTGCTTGATTTGAACAACGAAAGAGGTGAATTTTTCAAGCTCATTATTAAGTGCATGGCTATTGATGCCGTTTTTTAGTTGATCGCGGATACCCAGCAGATGCGGGTCGAGCAGGGGGTCTAGTCCTGTAGTTGCGATAGTCAGGCGGACTATTGTTTTACAAAGCAGGCTTTCTTTTTCCTGGTAAGAGGCTGCCGATTTCTTGTAAGACAGCTCTGATTGTTCCTGCTCATCAAGTAGATTTAAATATTTGTCTTTCCATTTATTCGGGGCGGCTGTCTTACTAAAAAAACTCATGATAGACCTTGGCTATGCGTGTATTAAGGAGTAAGTAGTTCTCGTGATGGGAGGCCACGGTTCTCTCTGATTGCGGCCACCCACTCTGGCGGGGGTGTAGGGGCGATTACTTTGCGGTACTTTCCTGTTGGATCAGGTGGTTAATGACTTCTATCATTTTTTCATGAGAGCCGGCGAGAGGGCCATTCGTTTTGTACTTGCCGTTAATAATGATCGCAGGAACGCCGGTTACGCCGTAACGACCGGCCATGGTGGTTGCTTGGCGCATTTTTGCATCGACCAGGAATGAGTTGTAGGCATCATGGAATTCTTTTTCGTTAACGCCGTGTGCAACAAAGAATTTAGCTAGCTGATCTTCGGTTTCAAGGTTTTGTTTTTTGTTTTGTATGGCATCGAAAAAGTCGACATGGGTTTTATCGATTACGCCTAGCGCCTCGGCAGTAAAATAAGCTTTGGCATGCTTGCCCCAAAGGTCGCTGAATACGGCGGGTTGTCGTATAAACTCAACATTTTTAGGCAGGCTTTTTAGCCATTTTTCCAGTATTGGCTCAAAGCTATAGCAATGCGGACAGCCGTACCAGAAGAATTCAATGATTTCTATTTTATCTGGATTATTAGTGGGTTGCGTCGGCGACAGGGTCTCATAACCAATAGATTCGGCTTTCAATAAGGCTGAGCAAGAAAACAATAAGATTAATAGGCCTGTTTGGATGGATTTTTTAAGCATGGCTAAAGCTCTCTCTAGGTTTTGTAGGGCGGTTTCGTTTTAGCAAGCCGCCAAATTTTATCAGGGAAGGTCGATTGTTCGGCAGTTTATGCAGCCTTAACACCAATCCGATCTCTATTTATTTCATCATTGATATTCGATAAGAAACGGCTTTTATTTCCTCATCGGTCATCTTTTTTGCAATCATGTGCATGATGTTTTCCGGGTTATTGCTGCGTGATCCTGATTTAAAGTCGGTCAGCGTTTTTATCAAATAGTCGGCATGTTGCGATTTTAATGCCGGGAATGAAGCCGGTTTATTGCCCTCGCCTAAAGATTCATGGCAGGCGATGCACGCGGATACTTCGCTGCTTAGGTTACCGTTACGGTATAGATTGCTGCCTTGGGCAATAAGGGCCTCAATGGTTTTTTGTGTGCCGACCGGTTTTTCGTCTTCATCGGTCGGCTCCAAGGCAGGCATGGTGTTTGCCGAAATCTTTTGGGTTGCGTAGTAAGAAGAAATGTCGGCTATGTCTTCATCAGTTAATGCCAGCGCCATAGCGGACATCATCGGGTCGTTGCGGCTGTCGTCTTTAAACGCATGTAACTGTCGCTCCAGATAGGACGAATGTTGTTGGGCAAGCTTGGGGAAAGTTGCTACCATGCTGTTACCGTCTTCTCCGTGACAGCTGGCGCAGGACGTTGCTTTTTGTTTTCCTGCACTAATTGTTTGCTGACAATTTCTATATCAATGTGGTTGGCGATACTATTGGGTTCTGTGGTGTCGTCGTCAGGCTCGATAGCTTCAATTAAGGCAATAAATAATTGAGTAGGGTTTTTGAATTTTACGGTCTGGGTAAAAATAATTTTTCCGTGCGAACACTGAATACGGCGCGATATGCGCTTCTATGGCCATACCGAAGATGACCGCCATGCGCAGTAAAGAAGAGGCTAACGATTACCGGTATTTCCCCGATCCTGATCTGTTGCCGGTATTTATCGATGAAGATTTTAAAGCGCGAATCTTAGCCCAACTGCCGGAATTGCCCCCAGTAAAAAAACAGCGTTTTAAAGACGATTATGCCCTGGATGAAGAGAACGCCACCCTGTTGACCTCTTCCCGTCAGCTGGCGGATTATTTCGAAGCGGTAGTTAAGGAATCGGCCTGCGAAGCAAAAATTTGCGCCAACTGGGTGACCGGCGACCTTTTAGCCGCGCTTAATAAATCCGGCCTGGCAATTACCGCCTCGCCGGTCAGCCATGAGCGCCTGGCAGGCTTGTTAAGGCGTATCAGCGACGACACCATTTCCGGAAAAATCGCTAAACAGGTGTTCGAGGAACTGTGGCAGGGTCTAGCTACAGCCGATGAAATCATCGAAGTCAAAGGCCTGAAACAAATCACCGATACCGGCGCGATAGAAGCCATTATCGATAAAATTATCGCCGATAACCAAGATCA
>JBCKWP010000086.1:0-6966 GCA_038922455.1 Methylobacter sp.
CACCCTTCAAAATCGCTTCCAACTCAGCTAGTTTCGCCTCGGCAAAAACTCTATCTTTAAGGCCCCCAGCATTAATGTAAACATTTAACGCCGCGCTTTTTAGTGCTCCGTAACCCGCCATAACGGCAACACCCGCATCGCTGATCACGCCTACATTACCTTTTTCTGCGGCAATTCGGCTCAAGGCAATGGTTTCTGCGCAAGCGCGTGCACACGTCAAAGGGACAACGGTGGCTTCTTTTAATGCCGCCTGAATGGCCTCGCTACGCGCTGCCTTTTCTGCATCGGAATCTTTGGGCAAGCCGTATGTCGCCATCAAGCGATCAAAAACATCAACATCGGCCTTAATCATGGCTGTCAGCGTTTCACGCAACGCTTCCGATTTTTCCAGCAATGTCTGCATTTCATCTTCGACTTCAGCATACTTCGGTTTGCCTAGGGTCAAATTACAAACCATGCTGATTAACGCGGCAGCCTGCGCGCCCATTACCGCAGCCGCACTGCCTCCACCCGGAGTAGGCGCTTTGCTGGCCAATTCATCAATAAAGGCCTGAACTGATTTATCTTTTATTTCATTCATGGTGCAACGTCTCTCATTAATATAGCTGCCTATAACAAAGATTATAAAAAAGGAATGGGCATCAAAATAAGGACTCGGCCTACGCTATTGGCACCTTGGTAAGGTGCTTTCCAAGAATAAACATACCCAAATGACGCAGGATTTTTGTTCAGCTACAAGGCGCAAAAATGGGCGCATAGCGAGCTATGCAACTATTTTTGCAACGCAGTAGATGGGCAAAAAGACCAGTCAGTTGGGTATGTTTTTTACAGGAAATCACCTAACATAAACTCGGCAATTTACACTGCGCAAACCAACCCCCGACCCGCAATACTGCAAAATATTTAATTTTGTGCAATAACACACAAATACATTTTGCATAACCGTTTATTATTATAAGCGTTTAAATGCGTTATGGCATAACACCGCCCTACCTTGCAAATTGATGTTTTATGATAAAACCGTGGACTCCCGCCCGAGGCACCCTAAAAACCAATGAGCTTAAAGATTTCTCTTAAAACTCTTTTTTATGCCTAAAAATCCCCGTTGCCCGCTTCAAAATTCAGCTATGATAAACGCACCCTCGGCGTTTGACACGGAAGGATGATCGGCGAATAGCGCCCCAAAAACTCTATCAACCCTGACTATCAACATGGCATTAACGACTTGCAAAGCTTGTGGCAACAGCATTAACGCAACCTCGAAAGATTGCACCTATTGCGGACTTGAAAAGAAAATACCCGCTTTTATTAAATACCAGATAGCGGCTCTTGTGCTGTTGTTCATTGTAACGATACTGGCCGTCAAAAACACCCTGCGAAATCCGCCGACAGAACAGCCAGTCGCGCAAAGAACAATGCCGACTCCCGGGGCATTATTCGACATTCCGTTGCTCGCCGGGAAAACCCAAAGCGAAGTTGAAGCGCTAATTGGAGAAGCTGTTTTCTGCGCCAAGTCGGAATCCGCCCTGAATTGCTCATTCCAAGAAAATGAAATTGAGATCGTATTTATCGACGGGAAAGCCGACTGGATCACCATAAACGGGGAATTCAGCAGTCCGGCCTACCGGCTAAAGCTTGAAGGAAAAACCAATATCGAAACATTAAAATTGCTTGGCGACCCGGTTTTCTGCGCCAAATCAAAATCCGCCCTGCACTGTGCATTCAAGGAGGGTGATGTCAGCGTTGAATTTGTCGACGGAAAGGCCGATGAAATTATCGTAAAAGGAAAGCTGGGCAAGGCGCCATACGACAAAGAGGTTCTGAAAATACTCGGACTCCCGGTAAAGGATGCGAGCTTTAGCAATAAACATATCATGCGCTGGGAGAACATTCCGGGACTGCTAAGCGTCACCTTGCATTCGGTAGGCAACACCGTATCTCTTGCCACGGTAAAAGTGAAAACTAAGTAAGGTTGATTCTTAAGGTGGATTCGCCGCAGGCAATCCACCGCAACTTCGGCAGCTTGTAATCGATGTTGCGTGGGGATTGGCGGTTTGCGTTGCGAAACCGCCCTACAGAGCTGTTTTACCCGCGTCCGGTTTCGATTCGGCCCTTTTAACGCGGATTTTGTTACCAGCCACATTCTTGCCGTTGAGGGCATTAATTGCCGCCTTAGCCTCACCCTGCTTGGGCATCTCAACAAAGCCAAAACCCTTAGTTAAACCGGTTTCTTTGTCCATCACCAGAGCGCAGGACTGCACGGTGCCGTGAGCTTCGAATAGAGCCAGAAGCTCTGCTTCTGTGGTGGTGCGGGCAAGATTGCGTATCAATATTTTCATGGGATCACTGGGTTATTTATCAAGTGCGGGAACTATACAGCTTCTTAGTGGGCTCTGTTGCGCTAATTTCTTTTGGGTGTTGAATGGCTTTGAAAGCTTGCCACTGATGATACTTTACAGGACTCCCGCCTGTGCCAGCCAAGGTTTAATCAGAATAAATAAAAGCCCCGCCATACCCGAAGCCGCAATGACTGGGATAACGCCAACCTTATAACGAAACAACGCCAGCAATGCGAACAGGCAGATTAACGCGGCAACAAAGTCGAATTGACCATTAAATCCGAGCGGCCACAACACATGCCATGCGAAAAACAGCGCCAGATTTAAAATTACGCCGACCACGGCGGCGGTGATGCCGGTCAGCGGCGCGGTAAACTTTAAATTGCCGTGAGTGGATTCGACCAACGGGCCACCGGCCAGGATGAACAGGAAGCTAGGTAGAAAAGTAAAATATGTCACCACGGTTGCGGCGACCGCTCCCGCCAGCAATAATTGCTCCGGGCCGAACAATGCCTGCGACCAGCCAGCCACGAAACCGACGAAGGTCACGACCATGATCAGCGGCCCCGGCGTGGTTTCGCCCAGCGCCAAGCCGTCGATCATTTGATGAGGGTTAAGCCAATGATAACTTTCAACCGCACCCTGATAAACATAAGGCAATACCGCATACGCCCCGCCGAAGGTCATCAATGCCGCTTTGGTAAAGAACCAGCCCATTTGCGTCAACGCATGGCTCCAGCCATAGTGAACGGTCAATATCGCCATCGGAACCAGCCATAGCAAAGCACCAACACTCGCGATAGCCAGCAAACGAGGCCAGCGAAATAGAGTGTGCTCAAGCCTGGGGGTATCGTCATCGATCACTGCCGGGCCAAACGATTTGTTGGCGCTGCCATGACCACCACCGGTTTTGAATTTGTCGGGCGCAATGCGACCGCCCACATAGCCGATCAGGGCCGCAGCCGCTACGATAGCCGGGAAAGGCAGGTTCAACATGAAGATAGCCGCAAAGGACGCGCCGGCAATCGCCCACAACACCTTGTTTTTGAGTGCCCGTGAGCCAATGCGCTGTGCCGCCTGCATGACGATGGCGGTGACTGCAGGTTTGATGCCGTAAAACAGCCCTGCCACCCAAGGTACGTCCCCAAAAGCGAGATATACCCACGATAACGCGATCAGAATAAACAGTGACGGCAGCACGAACAACGCGCCTGCGACAATGCCGCCCCAGGTTCTATGCAACAACCAGCCGATATAAATGGCGAGTTGCTGGGCTTCCGGCCCCGGCAGCAACATGCAGTAATTAAGAGCGTGCAAAAAACGCCGCTCGGAAATCCAACGCCGGTTCTCCACCAGTTCCTGATGCATGATGGAAATTTGACCGGCTGGGCCGCCAAAGCTGATAAAACCGAGCTTCAGCCAGAAGCGGAAGGCTTCCCAAAACTGAACCGGTTCGGGTCGAGTTAAAGGACTTAGGGTTAATGGCGTTTCGGGTAGATTTATGATGGCATTACCTCTTTATAAAAGCCAGTCCCGTAGGGTACGCTGCGCGCACCATTTTTAAATTATGTAATAAAATCAATATGGTGCGTACGGCGTACCCTGCAGTGCTACCCCTGTTTTGCACAAAACAAGACCTGACCCCGCATTCTTCGATGCTGAAAACTGGAAATACTTGGACGCTGATTGACATTTGACATCACCTGTCCTCAGAAATGTTTGATTCAGTCATTCTGCTTCCTTCGAAGAAGCAGTAGGCGTTGTGCTTCGTCTCAAGTCCAAAACCGTTCTTCGCAGTGAACGAATAATTGATTCTTGTGTTTCCATTAATGAATGGCTCCACCGTCAAGCCCATGATAGTATTGAAATTAACGGTGCTCGGGTGGTTGGCATTGCGCTTAACGTATGCTTCGCACAGGTCAATGGCGCGGCTTCGGTCAATGTTCTCCACCGCAGATAGTGTCGTGTCCTTATCAACGTCGGCCTTTGTGAAATACGCGCTGAAGAGGCTGCCGTCCTCGCCGCAGGTAACAAAAAAGGTAACGGTTGATGGTGTGCTCCTATTAACCGAAACGTCGGCTGATTTCGGGTCAATTGTTTTGCATTTATCGTTCTCCCTGTGTATTTTATTCACACCCGCGATAATGGTTTTCTTGTAAGGGGAATTGCTTTTATACCAGTCAAAGTCGGCCTCGACGAATGTCCTTTGCACTGACGGCTGGCTGCTTTGCACCTTCTGCGCCTCAGCTTGCGCCTTGGCCTTCACCTGCTCAGGCGTTGGGCCTCCTTTCGCTACGATTAGGGCTACCATCAATATAATCGCCCCGCACACGTAGATCACAGATTTAATTAGTCCCATTTCATTTCTCCTTCGTTATTGATTGATTGATTGGTTGCTTGATCGATTAGCATGTCAGCTAGCTTGTTGTATTGTGAAAAAGCCGAAAGGTCTGTCATGGTATGCTTCGCTGATGAAGATATGTGATATTAGCCGAATCCTGAACAAAGCTGCCATCGTTGTAGCGAGCAATAATAGGGGATAGACCATGATTAAATGAAATCAAAAGGCGGAAACAAGGGGGTCAAGCCAAGTAGGGTGAGCAACTTGTTTGCCCACGCGCAACAAAACCAAACAAAATAGCTCCATGCCTCATTATCGCCGAGCCACCATTGCTGGCGCTACTTATTTTTTCACCATCGTCACCTATCGGCGGCGTAATTTTCTGTGCGATGACGATGTGCGTGTTGCATTGCACAATGCCATTTCCAAAGCGCGGTAGGATGGGTAGAGGCGATAGCCGAAACCCATCCTACCGCGCTCAATAAGGTACGCACAGCGTACCCGACAGGGCTAAACATTTACCGAACATCCACCAGTAACCGTTTAGCAAACAACGCGAAGGCTGTTCAATTCGGCGTGATTAGTCTTTGTAAATTTCTTTGCGATGTCCAATTTCAATCACAAAAATCAAAAGTTGATTATTCTCGATTTCGTAAATGACTCGATAATTACCGATTCGGATTCGCCACGCTTCTTTGCCTTTCAACTTTTTACAATTTGAAGGCAAAGGTTTTTCAGCCAGTTCATAAATTGCTTCGATGATATTTTTTTGGTCATTCGATGGAATTTTAGCAAGGGCTTTTTGAGCGTTTCGCTTAATTTTAATGGTAAATTTCACCCCGTTTTATCCGAATAAATTTCTTGCACTGCTTGTTCAAATGGTAAAAATTCATCGGGTTCCGCTTTCGCATTTTCATAAGCGTGAATTTCATCAAATTCTTCCATCAGGTCTAAAATTTTTTCCCATTCTTCGTAAGGTAACACAACGGATTTTTTATGATTATTGGCATCAATAATCACATCTGGATGAAAGTTAATCATGATTTTTCCTCTAAATTTAAAGTCATGTAGGGTACGCTGCGCGCACCATTTTTCAATTACGCAACAAACTCAATAAGGTATGCGCAGCGTACTCTACAGAGCTATTACGATCCAACTTCTGTTGTCAGGCAACCCGATCAGGCAGATGATCCCCGGCAAAAAACGCCGCCAGATTAGCCAACACTTTTTCGCCCATCGCGGTGCGTGTCCCTAAGGTGGCGCTGCCTAAATGCGGCAGTAGCGATACATTATCCAGGGTTAGGAAGCCTTCGTGTACATGAGGTTCCCCTTCGTAAACATCGAGACCAGCACCGGCAATCCGTTTGTTTTTAAGCGCGGCTATCAGGGCGACACTATCAACAACATCGCCCCGGGCGGTATTAATTAAATGCGCGGATGGCTTCATCAGGTTAAGTGTGTCGGCATTGATTAAATGCCGGGTCGCCTCGCCGCCAGGGCAGTGCAACGAAACGTAATCGGCCACTTGTAACAGCTCTTCTATGGAGTCGCAACGGGTGGCGTTAAGATCGTCGGTTACGTATTCGTCGGCCGGACTGGGTTTAAAGTAGACGATTTTCATGCCGAAGCCGTGATGGGCTTTTTTGGCCATGGCTTGGGCGATACGGCCAAAGCCGATCAAGCCTAAAGTTGCGCCGGTTACATCGCTACTCAACATGTGCGTCGGACACCAGCCTTGCCATTGTTTGGCGCGAACTAGGCGGTCGCCTTCCGCGCCACGACGTGCGGACATTAACAACAAGGTCATGGCTATGTCGGCGGTGCTGTGCGTCAACACGCCGGGGGTGTTGCTTACGACTAAGCCTTGCGCCTTGGCGGCGTCAATGTCGATATGGTTGTAGCCTACGCCGAAGTTGCCGAGGATTTTGCAGCGTTTGTTGTCGACGTTGATAACGTCGGCGGGAAATGAATCGCAAACGGTGGGGCAAACGGCGTCGTAATTTTGCAGGGCGGAGCGGAATTCGTCGGCTGTTAATGGCCGGTCGTCATCGTTTAAGGTTACATCGTAAAGCGCTTTGAGTTTTGCCTCGACCGAGGCAGGCCATTGGCGGGTAATAAAGACTTTGGGTTTGCTCATGAGGTTATCCTCAAATTAAGTTAAGGATTTAAGAAGCGTTAACCAGGGTAATGGAACGCTTTTGAACATGATAAACGCGGATAACGAAAACCTTACGCATCATCAATGATTAGCATCATCAGCGTAATTGTTTTTTATCCGCGTTTATC
>JBCKWP010000087.1:0-6929 GCA_038922455.1 Methylobacter sp.
CGCAGATAAATCAACACGCCGAAACCGGCCTTATCGATCATTTGCAGCGCCATATCCAGCTGTTCGCCGCAGTCGCAGCGCCTTGAACCCAACACGTCGCCGGTAAAACACTCCGAATGGATACGCACCGGTACGTTTTCTTTATCCGCAACATCGCCTTTAACCAGGGCGACATGCTCCTTGTCGTCAAGGGTGTTGCTGTAGTAATGCAGGATAAATTCGCCGTGCTTGGTCGGGATCGGCGTCTGTACCCGGTTTTCTAATTGTGGCTTCACGTAAATAATTAATCCAAAAATTCGCTATATTTTACCTAATTCGACGACTAGCCAGTTAAAAAGTTTCATGCCGCCTTTGGCGTAAAGTTTTTGTTTTGTCATCCGTCCAAGGATATGCGCTGTAGGGCTTGCCGTGCGCATGAGCTTATTTGAATTATTTTCTGGCTTCAATCAGCTTGATAATATCGCCGCTACGTTCATCGACATGCACCGATGTAAACGCGCAGGCTTTAACGTTTTTTACGGTATTCCGGTTAATGTTTGCGCCGAACAGCCCGACAATGACAGGATTAAGCAGGTTCATCACTGCGGCAAGCACAGGGTTTGAACTCAGCACATGCTCCAGCAATAAGACCTGACCGCCAGGTTTGCAGACCCGATAAAGCTCCTTCAATCCCTTCACCGGCATCGGCACCGAACAAAAAACAAAAGAACAAATAACGGTATCGAAACTGTTATCGGCAAAGCATAGCGACTGAATATCCATCAGCTCCAGATTGACGACTGTATTTTTCCTATCCCGTTTTAGCGTCGCCTGCTTGAGCATTTGTTCGCTAAAATCAATTGCGGTCATCCGGGCATCCTTGGGGTAATAGTCGAAATTCTTGCCCGTCCCCACGCCGACTTCAAGGATATGATGGCCTTCGACCTGATCCCATAATTTTTTTCGCCAGCTTTTAAAAACCAGCCCTTCGACGACCGCCTCCATGCCCTCAAAATACGGGGCGATCCGGTCATAGCGTTTTCTAATGGCGGCGCTGTCTGACTTCTTCATAATGGCTTTCGGTGATTAATCGTGGGACTGCTGGGTACAGCGCAAGCTGGGCTGTTTTCAACTTCGGATTCAGCGTGTAGCCGGATATTGCACCAGCACCCGCTTCCAAATGCCCCGATTATAGCCGTTGATGGCTCTGTCGGTTGAAAACTTGTCGCTGTTTGCGCAATTTCATGGGCTCATCCGGGGCCAATGCTCGGCTCACCATGAACGTTTTTGTGCATCGATATAGCTCCTAAAGTATTAATTTAAGCGGCGTTCCATTATTGCCTGTTATATTTTACTTATCGAGATTGGCAACACGTATCAGAATTTCTTGCCACAAGGCAGAGTAAGCGACCGTGGATGGGCTTTTCTTGATATAGCCGCCCAATGGCATTCGTTCCAGACCCATGCGCTCAATATCACTAGCATAAGGAATGACAGTTGTTAAAATCTCGGGACGACTTTCAATCAGCTGATCCACAATGTCCCGGTGCATTTTTTTGCGCCGGTCAACCATTGAGAAAAACGGGATCAGCGCTAGTTGGCTCAAACCGTTATCTTTGAGGAACTGTTCCAGTTGCTCTAGCGTTCTTAATGACAGTGTAGTTGGAATTATCGGCGACAACAAAATATCGGCGGCCTCAAAAACGGCTTCGGATAACAACGTAATGTTGGGAGGACAATCCAGAAAAATGAAGTCGTATTCTTGAGCCAAAGGCTCCAGAAGTTTTTTAAGTTGCTTGGTCGGCTTTTTCTTAGTGTCTAAAACCAAATCCAGATTCCTGAACGAGAAATCGGCCGGTAATAAATCCAGATTTTCAAAATCGGTGCCTTTAATCAGTCCGTCCAGTTCGCGTTTCCCGGCAATTAAGTCTTTGCTGCCGCCTTTAATCTTGGGCTTAACGCGAAAGTAATAGCTGCTGGCTCCCTGCGGATCAAGATCCCAAACCAAGGTACGGTAGCCGCTACGAGCGGCCATGTGTGCCAAATTAACCGCGCTGGAGGTTTTGCCAACCCCCCCTTTGATACTGTAGATAGCTAATACATTCATAATTGGGTCTCGTGCATAATTGGGTCTCATGCTTATAACTGTGAAATTAAAACACGATAAGTTAAACCGCTGATATTGGCAAGAACAGGGGCACCCCTTGTGGGCCAACACTGTTGACTTAAGCCGTTCGTGCTGAGCCCTTCGGCTTCGCTCAGGAGAGCCTTGTCGAAGCATGAATGGCTTAAGTCATTGCGCAGAATGCCCTTCGACAAGCTCAGGGGTGAACGGATCGGGCTTAAAAATGAAATTTGATTACCTACTGTATTTCACATAGAGCCAAAAAAATTAGTTATGGCCTAGTACCCAAGTAGTGTTTTGGCTAATAATAGGTGTATCCGTCCTGAATACTGTACTTTGTTTCCGCTTTTACTTCTTTGTCCGTCCCATGAACATAAACCAACACCGATTACACAACATTCTCCAAACTCCGTCACAAAACTTTGATGAAAGGCCTGACCAGGAGGATATTTCATTGTTGGTTATTCACTGCATCAGTCTTCCGCCCGGCGAATTTGGCAATCATTATATCGACCAACTGTTCTGCAACCAGCTTGATCCTGATCGACACCCCTATTTTAAAGAGATTTATCCACTCAAAGTGTCGGCACATTTACTGATTAAACGCGACGGGAGTTGTGTTCAGTACGTGCCGTTTGACAAGCGCGCCTGGCATGCAGGGCAGTCGGCCTATGAAGGCCGTGAGCGGTGCAATGATTTTTCCATCGGCATAGAACTTGAGGGCACCGAAGTGGTTAACTACACCGACCAACAATATGTACAACTCGCGGACGTGATTCGCGCCTTGCTTGAAACTTACCCCAAGCTTTCGACACAACGCATTGCCGGGCATAGTGATATTGCGCCTGGACGAAAAACCGATCCGGGCGCATCTTTTGACTGGCAAAGACTTTTGGATTTGTTGTGAGCTTTGCCCACCGGCGACTTTTATTCACCACTTCGTGGGGTTAATCTTTTAACCGTATTAAACTGGCTCTTTCGCATGTCCTAAGCCGAATGACTCGACCAGCATTAAGATCACGCCCAAAGTAATGGCGGAGTCTGCAATATTAAAAGCGGGCCAGTGCCAGGACTCATAATAAACATCAAGAAAGTCGATCACATAGCCATAAGCCAGTCGATCAATCAAATTGCCAATAGCACCGCCCAAAACCAACGCCAACGCCACCGCCAGCAAGGTCTCATGTTTTTGCAACCGAGTCAGCCAAACTGCGATGACCGTGCTGATCGCCAATGCCAATCCGGCAAAAAACCAGCGCTGCCAGCCGCCTGCTTCGCTTAGAAAACTAAACGCCGCCCCAGTGTTATGCACATAGGTCAACTTAAAAAACGGCATGATCTCAATGGATTCATAAAGCTGCATGCTACCCGCTATCGCAAGTTTGCTGACTTGATCCAGGATTATCACCAGCAACGACAGCCACAGCCATTTCACCATAACGACATTACGCATAGCGTCGGTCTTCGCCAGCGCCCGCTACGTTTTCCACGCAACGACCGCACAGTTCGGGGTGTTCTGCTATTTTGCCCACGTCGGGCCGTTGATGCCAACAGCGCACGCATTTTTCATGCTCGGAAACCACGACTTTTAATTTAATACCGTCAATTTCAGTCTGAATAGCGTCTTCTGGAGCATTGCCTTCAGCCTTGACCGTGGCATTGGAGGTAATAAAAATAAAATGCAACTCATCCGACAGATGGTTCAAAACTTCGAGAAACTCGGCATTGCAATACAGTTCGAGTTCAGCATTCAGCGAAGAACCTATCTCGCCTTTGGCCCTGTTTTTTTCCAGCTCTTTCCCGACCGCAGCCCGGACGGCCATTATTTTTTGCCAGAACTCGCGATTCAAAACGGAATCGGCATCCAGCTCGACCAAGCCCTGATACCAGGTTTCCAAAAACACCGACTCGCTACGCTCGCCCGGCAGGTATTGCCAGATTTCATCGGCGGTATAACTGGTAATCGGCGCCAGCCAGCGCGTCAGTGCTTCAAGCACATGATACATGGCTGTTTGCGCAGAACGCCGCGCCAAACCGTCAGCTTTAGCGGTGTATTGACGATCCTTGATGATGTCCAGGTAAAATCCGCCCAAATCGATCACGCAAAAATGATGCACTTTCTGGTAGAGTTGCTGAAATTGATAGGTGTCGTAAGCCGTTTTGACTTCTTCCTGCAAGGTATACGCCCTGTCCACGACCCAACGATCCAAGGCCAGCAAATCCTTGTTGTCGACCGCATGCTGTGCCGGGTCGAAATCGTCCAGATTGGACAGCAAAAACCGTGCGGTATTTCTAAAGCGCCGGTAGCCGTCCGAGGTGCGGTTAAGGATTTCATCCGACACCGTCATCTCCCCTCGATAGTCGGTCGCCGCAACCCATAAACGTAACACATCCGCGCCCAGATTTTTCATCACCGATTGCGGCGCGACCACATTGCCTTTCGATTTGGACATTTTCTTGCCGTCGGCATCGACGGTAAAGCCATGCGTCAGTACGGCTTTGTAGGGCGCAACGTCATTCATGGCTACCGAGGTCAGCAATGACGACTGAAACCAACCGCGATGCTGGTCGGAGCCTTCCAGGTACAAATCGGCCGGAAAGGTCAGCTGCTCGCGCTTTGCCAAAACACAGGCATGGGTGACGCCGGAGTCAAACCAGACATCCAGGGTGTCGGTCATTTTTTCGTAAAACTCGGCGTCATCACCTAACAATTCGGCCGCTTCCAGTTCGAACCAAGCCTCTATGCCTTGCTGTTCGATACGGAGTGCCACCTCCTCAACCAACTCAGCCGTGCGCGGATGCAATTCGCCGGTTTCTTTATGAACAAAAAACGTGATCGGCACGCCCCAAGTGCGCTGCCGGGAAATGCACCAGTCGGGACGGCCTACCATCATGCTTTCGATACGCGCCTGACCCCATTCAGGGATCCAGGCGACGCGCTTGACTTCATTCAGCGCCTGTTCGCGCAGCCCGTTTTTATCCATCGAGATGAACCACTGCGGCGTAGCCCTAAAAATAATCGGGGTCTTGTGCCGCCAGCAATGCGGATAGCTGTGCAGTATCGCGACGTGATGCACCAACTTGCCTTGTTGTTCCAGCACTTCCAAGACATGGGCATTGGCGTTGAACACATGCTCACCGGCAAAAATCTCTGTGCTGGGCAGAAAAACGCCGTCATTGCCGACCGGATTATCGACCGGCAAACCGTATTTCAAGCCGACCACATAATCGTCCTGTCCATGTCCAGGCGCCGTATGCACAGCGCCGGTACCGGCCTCGGTAGTGACATGATCACCCAGAATGACCGGCACTTGCCGGTCGTAAAACGGATGCTGCAATAGTTGATGCTCTAATGCCGCGCCTTTGCAATAAGCAATCACATGGTAATTTTCGATGTCGTAACGCAGCATTGCATCTTTAAGCAGAGCTTCGGCAACGACCAGACGCTCTTTTTTGCCGTCTTTTTCGCATTGCACTACGGAGTATTCGAGCTCGGGGTTTAACGCAACGCCTTGGTTTGCTGGAAGCGTCCAGGGCGTGGTTGTCCAGATGACTACGGACAACGGCCCGGAACCTTCATGCCCAGGCACATGATGACACAAACTCAAAAATCCGGCTTCATCTACGACTTGGAAACGCACATCGACCGCAGGCGAATGCTTGTCTTCATACTCGACTTCCGCTTCAGCCAGCGCCGAGCCGCAATCGGTACACCAGTGCACAGGTTTAGCGCCTTTGGCTATATGCCCGTTTTGGTAGATATTGCCCAACGAACGCACGATATCAGCTTCAAAGGCAAAATCCATCGTTAAATACGGATGCTCCCAATCGCCTAAAATACCCAGCCGGATAAAGGCTTCTTTTTGTATATTGACCTGCTTTCCGGCATATTCGCGGCAAGCTTTACGGAACACGGCGGGGGATACTTTAACGCCTGCTTTGCCGATTTTCTTTTCCACCTGTAATTCAATCGGCAAACCGTGACAATCCCAACCCGGCACATAAGGCGCATCGAAACCGCTTAACGACTTCGATTTAACGATGATGTCTTTTAACACCTTATTGACCGCATGGCCGATATGAATTTCGCCATTGGCATAGGGAGGGCCATCATGCAAAACAAACTTAGGTCTTCCGGCAAATTCCTGCCTGATTTTGTTATACAAGTCGGCTTCATTCCATTTTTTCAGGCGTTCCGGCTCACGCTGAGCGAGATTGCCTTTCATCGGAAATGCAGTGTTGGGTAAATTCAGTGTTTTTTTATAATCCATCGTCATCACAATTAATCTCGGCAAAAATATTGATCACCAGGGAGGGAGGGTGCCGCTAGCCGGTATGGAACCGGCGTGGCGATCATCAGGGATGGTGTGTATGTTGCAATTGTGCCGATAGCACAGTGCGGCTTTGGCCTCAACCACATCTTTTACAATCTGAGCTTTAAGCTCATCCAGTGACTGAAAACGCATTTCATCCCTGATCTTTTGTTTGAAATGCACTTCCACATAACGTCCGTAAATTTCTCTATCGAAATCGAATAAATGCGCTTCTAATATAACCTTTGAACCGCCGTCAACTGTGGGCCTAGTACCTACATTCGCAACGCCTTCAAATTCGCATCCATCAATACCGGTCATGGTGACTGCAAACACGCCGTTGACCGGGGTGTTTTTCCTGAACATCAGGATATTGGCGGTGGGATAGCCGATGGTTCTGCCGCGTTTGTCGCCATGAGCCACTCGTCCGCAAACGGAATAACAGCAACCGAGCATTTTTTCAGCCAGGGCTAAATCGCCATCACCCAACGCATCCCTAATCAAGGTGCTGC
>JBCKWP010000088.1:0-6835 GCA_038922455.1 Methylobacter sp.
TACTCCCTGCATCCATGCAGTCGTAAAGCGCTACTTTAGGCATTCGCCGCGCCAGTTCCCGACTGGCTAGCGGCATACGCACCATCCCTGGCGATAAATGTCATCACCTGTTCTTCGACGCGCGGACTACGCATTAGACCTGAAAAGTCGAATAACTGGGTATCGGCCAACTGGGACGGCGCGACATTTTTCAGGCTGGTAAAAATAGTTTCCAGCCGCCCCGGAAACTGTTTATCCCAGCCTTTTAGCATGACTTTCATGGCTTGGCGTTGCAGGTTTTCCTGGGAGCCGCACAAGTTGCACGGAATAATCGGGTAGTTTTTAAATACCGCAAGGCGCTCGATGTCTTTTTCACGGGTATACGCCAAGGGTCGGATGATGATATTTTTCTTGTCATCACTCAACAATTTGGGCGGCATCGCTTTTAATTTGCCGCCGTAAAAAATATTCAGGAAAAAGGTTTCAAGGATGTCGTCGCGATGATGTCCCAAGGCTATTTTGGTGACATTATTGGCTTCGGCATAACCGTATAAGGTGCCGCGCCGCAAGCGTGAACACAGGCCACAGGTCGTGTTGCCCTCGGGGATTACCCGCTTCACCACGCTGTAGGTGTCCTTTTCGATGATATGGTACGGCACACCTATCGCTGCCAGATATTCCGGCAATACCTGCTCGGGGAAACCGGGCTGTTTCTGATCCAGATTAACCGCAATCAGTTCGAATTCAACCGGCGCGGTTTTTTGCAAGTGCATCAGGATGTCCAGCAGGGTGAACGAATCCTTGCCCCCGGACAGGCACACCATGACCTTGTCGCCGTTTTCGATCATGTTGTAATCGGCAATCGCATCGCCGACCGTGTGCCGCAATTTTTTTTGCAGCTTGTTGAATTGGATTCTGGATTTTTGGTTTGGATCTGACATGGCCAGAGATTATGAAGTATTGATAAAGAAAAGAATGCGGGACTCGTGTATCCGAGCCCCGATAATCAACGTGTTAGCCGTTGTAACGCTGAAAGATTAAAGTGGCGTTGGTGCCGCCAAAACCGAAGCTGTTCGACATGATGGTATTCAACGTAATGTTATCTTTACGTTCGCGCACTATCGGAATGCCTACTGCGCCAGGATCAAGCTGGGTGATGTTGGCCGATGCGCTGAGGAAGTTTCCTTGCATCATCAACAACGAATAAATCGCCTCGTTAACACCCGCCGCACCCAAGGCATGACCGGTCAGCGATTTGGTAGAACTGACTAAAGGCACATTGTCTGATCCGAATACATTGCGTAAGGCCTCGATTTCTTTGGTGTCGCCGACCGGGGTACTGGTGCCGTGGGCATTGATATAATCGATCTTGCTGCCTCCGATAGTCGCCATTGCTTGCTGCATACACCGCACAGCGCCCTCGCCGGACGGCTGAACCATGTCATAACCATCGGAAGTTGCGCCGTAACCAGTCAGTTCCGCGTAGATTTTAGCGCCACGCGCTTTGGCATGTTCCAGTTCTTCAATCACCAAAACACCGCCGCCGCCGGAGATCACAAAGCCGTCTCGGGTTTCATCGTAAGGCCTGGATGCTGTGGTCGGCGTATCGTTGTATTTAGAAGACAACGCGCCCATCGCATCGAATAACATCGACATGGTCCAATGCACTTCTTCCCCGCCGCCTGCAAACACCACATCCTGTTTGCCCATCTGGATCAATTCCATCGCATGGCCGATACAATGGGCGCTGGTCGCGCAGGCCGAACTGATCGTGTAATTGACGCCTTTGATTTTATAAGGTGTCGCAAGGCATGCGGTATTGGTGCTGGACATGCTTCTGGGCACCATATAAGGACCCACTTTTTTGATGCCTTTTTCGCGTAAAATATCCGCCGCTTCGACAATATTCGAGGTCGACGGCCCGCCAGAACCCATCACCAGACCGGTTCTAAAATTCGATACCTCAGATTCGCCCAAGCCGGAATCGTCGATTGCCTGTTGCATGGCGATATAGTTGAACGCCGCGCCGTCACCCATAAAACGTTTTATTTTACGGTCGATGAAGGCGTCTAAATCTATATTGATAGGCCCGTGGACATGGCTGCGAAAGCCCATTTCCTGATAAACGTCAGAAAAAACGATTCCTGAACGGCCTTCTTTTAGGGAATCGACAACCTCTTTGCTGTTATTTCCTATACTGGAAACAATGCCTAAACCGGTTACTACGACTCTTTTCATTATCAACGCCCCTAAAAATTTTCTGTGGAAGTAAATAGACCCACCCGTAAATCGGTGGCCTCATAAATCACCTTGCCATCAACTTCCATGGTGGCGTCAGCGATACCCATAACCAACTTCCGCATGATCACTCTTTTTAAATTGATTCGATAAATCACTTTTTTAGCAGTGGGTAACACTTGTCCGGTAAATTTAACTTCACCCACACCCAAAGCGCGACCCTTACCGGGACCGCCCATCCAGCACAAAAAGAAACCGACCAATTGCCACATCGCATCCAGCCCCAAACAGCCTGGCATGACAGGGTCGCCCTGAAAATGACAGTCGAAAAACCATAAATCAGGCGTAATATCCAGCTCAGCAACGATCTCGCCCTTTCCGTAGGTACCGCCTTCATCTGATATAGTGGTAATGCGATCCATCATCAACATATTCGGCAAAGGTAATTGCGCATTTTTCGGTCCGTACAGTTCGCCCCTGCCGGACATCAATAATTCTTCGCGCGTAAAACTGTGCTGTTTCCCCATAAACTTTTATAGTCCTTGCGTAATTATTATTATTATAAAACGTGCATTATCTAACAGACACCAAAAAAAATCAGCTCAATTTTTAGCCGGACAACACATCAAGCATCAATTCCTTTATCTTCAAGCCTTTTCTATTTATGAGCTGCTGATAAATAATGGCATAAGACAAAACAGATGAGACATATTTTCGGGTTTCCTTATAAGGAATGGTTTCCACCCATATATCCGCAGGCATAGACTCGGAGTTCGGCAACCATTTCGCCACCCGCCCAGGCCCGGCATTATAAGCGGCAACCGCTAAGGCAAAATGTCCATGAAATTGTTTTAACAGCTTTTTATAATAAAAAGCGCCGTATTTAATATTAACATCGGGATTAAAAAGACTTTGATCCGATTGCCATTTTTCCTTCAACTCGTAGGCTATCTGCATACCCGTTTTGGGCATAATCTGCATTAAGCCGCGTGCGCCAACGGACGACTCAGCATCCTTATTGAATATGCTTTCCTGCCGAATCAGGCCAAAAACAATGGCCGGATCGAGATCCTGCCGGTATGCATTATTATGAATTTCATGCGAATAATGGACCGGAAAACGCAATGCCAGATCGTCCCAATAATCGGCTTTTACCATCGTAGTAATGGCAATTTCATCCCAGTGCCAAAGCTGCGCCAATTTGGCAGCGACCATGCACCGCTCCTTGCTTAGTTTTTTTACCGCATACCACCACTGTCGTTGGGCCTCCATATCCTTATTAAGGAACTTAAGCTCCCGAACCACTTTAAAATCCCTTTCATTAGCCAGATTTTCCAGCTCATTTTCTGTCAGTAAAACCGGTTTATTGGAGAGCTGATAAGGCTTATTGACATTATCGGCGGCTAAAAAACCGTAAAAGCTCCGGTCTTCGGCGAGTTTATTGTAAATAGTCTGCGCCTGCAAAGAGTCCCCTGCTTTATCCAACGACCTGGCTTGCCAATATTGCCATTTGGGATCCTGTTTTTCCTGAGTCGTCAAACCCGCCAAAGTCTCGGCAACATGCTGCCAGTTTTGTTCCAGCAAAGCAGCCCTAAGCTTCCATTCATTGACTTCCGCATCAACGGCAGTCAATTGACTAAGCCGATAGTAGGCGCCTGCATTTCGGTTGTGCGCCAGACCCAGCGCGAGACTGCGTTCCACTTTCTGGACAGTCTGACCATCTATCTGGAAAGTCTTTCTTCTATCGTCCCAAAGTTCAATTGCCAGGCTCAAATCAGACTTTGCCAACCTTGCTACGCCGTGAGCAAAAAGCCGACCCATTTGCCCACTCAGACGCCGCGCCTGCTCCCGGCAGTCTTGCGGCATACACACCATCCCTGGCGATAACCCGCTGTTTTTGATTAACGTAGGATTTTGGTGTACCCGCAGCCAAACATCGGCAATATCCTGATCGGCCTTACCCAGTGAACGGCGCACATATTCAGCCACAGAGACATTATCTTTGTCTAAAGCCAACTCAAATCGCTGCCAAACCAGCTCAGGCGTAAAGCCGGGCGACACCATCAATGCCGACAACAGCGGGTCGCATTCCTCCGGCAGCGAATCGCCAGTAAGCCACAAGCGTTTAGCCTCATTTAAGGCCGATTGTTGATTACCGGTTTTATAGATTGCCAAGTTGTACTGACATTGAAGGGCGGTATTATCGGTTGCTTGTGCCGCACCAGCTCCCGACTGGTTTGCGATAAAATCGTTCCACCGTTCGTTTCTGGCCAGATAATCCAACCACTTAGAGCGCAATAAACCGGCATAACGCGTCTCTTTATAGCTCGCCAAAAAGGTCTGCACCCGGTCAGTTAGCTGTAAGTTGTCTTTTAACCACTGGTATTGCAGATAAGGATATAAGGGGTAGTCAACCAAAGTGGCGCTAAGGTGCATGAATGCAGCATTCGCCGCGCCTGCTCCCGGCAGTCTTGCGGTAGTCACACCATCCTTGGCGATATTACCCTGAGCCAGCAGTTTTTCCGCCTGCAAAAAATCGCTACGTTGCCGGTCTAGCGTATTGCCAAGCACCGCGCCGGAAAAAACAACCAGACACAACATTAATCTCCCACTCAGGCATTTCATATTTCACTCACCGTAAATAGTTCCCTAAAGATGTTATAATCAAGCGCTTTAAAAACACCCCTATCTAATCCCGTGCAATCGAAACAGGCCACCCAAGCATACAGCTGGAATACCATCTACCGAATTGCTTTAGAACACAAAAAAGAACTGATTACGTCCCATTTTATCGCTATTCTGGCTACCATAGCCAGCGTTCCGGTGCCGTTGCTAATGCCGTTGTTGGTCGATGAAGTGCTATTGCATAAACCCGGCATACTCATTAAAACCATTAACCTGCTGTTTCCTATCGCCTGGCAAATCCCGATTCTTTATATCGGCGTTATTTTGCTGGTCAGCGTTATCCTGCGCATCATCGCCATTATTTTTAACATCATACAGTCCCGGCAGTTTTCCGTCATCGCCAAAGACATTGTGTTCCGCATCCGTAGCGACCTGATCCGGCATTTGCAAAACATTTCCATGTCCGAATACGAAAGCCTGGGCACCGGCACCGTGGTGACCTATCTGGTCAAAGATCTCGACACCCTTGACACGTTTATTGGCACCACCGCCAGCAAGCTGCTGGTATCCGGCCTGACCATTATCGGCACTGCGGTGGTTTTATTATGGATGAACTGGCAACTAGGCTTGTTTATCTTGCTACTAAACCCCGTGGTCATTTATTTCACCCGCATTATCGGCTCCCGCGTCAAAGACCTTAAATCCAAAGAAAACTCGGCTTTCGAGATCTTTCAGCAAGCCTTGACCGAAACCCTGGAAGCCATCCATCAAATACGCGCCAGCAACCGCGAACAGCATTATTGCCAACAGCTGATTGAATCAGCTCGATCGGTTAAGGACTTCTCAACCGCTTTCGCCTGGAAAAGCGATGCGGCAACCCGCTTGAGTTTCCTAGTGTTCCTGTTCGGCTTCGACATCTTCCGCGCCTGCGCCATGCTGATGGTGTTTTATTCTGACCTGAGCATCGGGCAAATGCTGGCAGTGTTCGGCTACCTCTGGTTTATGATGGCGCCGGTGCAGGAGATTTTAAGCATCCAATATGCCTTTTATGCCGCCAAAGCCGCATTAATTCGCATCAACCGGCTTAACGCGCTGAAACAGGAACCGCATTATCCTCACCTTGAAAACCCGTTTTTAAATAAAAAAACCGTCTCCCTGCGCGTAGATAACCTGCATTTCAGCTACAACGGCGATGAGAAAATACTCGACGGCATCCAGTTAAAAATCAAAGCCGGTGAAAAAATCGCCTTGGTCGGTGCCAGCGGTGGTGGAAAATCGACCTTGATCCAAACCCTGATAGGCCTCTACCCGCCCGACAGCGGCCAAATTTATTTCGACGAAGTCGCCATCGACCGCATCGGCCTGGAAGTGGTCCGGGAAAATGTGGTCACCGTACTGCAACACCCGGTTCTGTTTAACGACACCATTCGCGCTAACCTGACTCTGGGCAAACCGGCGACCGATGCCGCATTATGGAATGCGCTGGCTATCGCGCAATTAACAGACGTCGTGCAGGATCTGACCCAGGGACTGGACACCGTCATCGGTCGGCAGGGCATGAGACTTTCCGGCGGCCAGCGGCAACGCATGGCTATTGCCAGAATGATAGTCGCCGATCCCAAAGTGGTCATCCTAGATGAAGCCACCTCGGCGCTGGACAGCGAAACAGAACACAAATTGCATCAGGCGCTGGCAAAGTTTTTAACAGGCCGAACCACCCTCATTATTGCCCACCGCCTGAGCGCCGTTAAACAGGCCGACCATGTTTATGTGTTTGAACAAGGAAAAATCTGCGAACATGGACGACATGAAGCCCTACTCAACCAAAACGGCCTGTATGCAAAACTTTATGGTGAGTATCAGTGATAAAACAGGCAAAAGACGAAAGGAAACTCTAGCTCCCATTCGACCTTAGCCCTTAGCCTTTCGTCCTTCGCCTTGAACCTAAATATCTATGACTGAAAACTACGATCTACATTGCCACTCTACCGCC
>JBCKWP010000089.1:0-6796 GCA_038922455.1 Methylobacter sp.
CTCCAGTATGGCAACCTGCTTGCCTTCATAACTGACGGTTACCTTAGCCTGTTCGGCCACATAGTTAGGCCCTTGGGTTTGTTTGACGCCGTGGAATTCGAAAATATAGCCGGACATATCCAGCTTATCGTCGGGCGCCATACGGACGTCTTTTTCGACGCTGTAAACCGAAGTCAGGGTAATGCCGACCACAAATACGGCGATGCCGAGATGCGCGACAGTCATGCCGTAAAAACCGGCGGGTACGGTTTGCAGCCGTTGCCATGAAAATCCTTGCGGGCCTATGCGATCAACAAAAGACATCAAGGTGATGGCAACCATCCATAACGCCAAGGTCAGCCCCAAAGCCGCGCCCCAGGAATAAAACGGCATGGACAACGGAATCAGCAATCCTCCGGAAATACAAGCTAAAACAATCCAACGCACCCGTAAGGCAATCACGTTGATATTGTCCCGTTTCCAGCGCAATAACATACCCAAGCCCACGGCAATTGCCAGCGGAGCCATCAGCGGAATGAATACGGCATTAAAATAAGGTGGGCCGACTGAAATCTTGCCCAATCCCAAGGCGTCAATCACCAAGGGATACAAGGTGCCCAGCAAGATGCTGGAAGCGGTTACTACCAGCAACACGTTATTCAACAATATCGCTGACTCTCTGGATGCCAGTTCAAAAGTCGCGCTGCTTTTGACGTAAGGGGCTCTTATCGCATACAGCAGTAACGAACCGCCCACCACTACGCCTAAGAATATCAGAATAAACACGCCTCTTGCCGGATCGCTGGCAAACGCATGCACCGAGGTCAATACGCCGGAACGCACCAGGAATGTACCGAGCAAGCTTAACGAAAAGGCAAAAATAGCCAGCAATACCGTCCAGGTTTTAAACACACCGCGCTTTTCGGTGGCGGCCAACGAATGAATCAATGCGGTGCCGACCAGCCAAGGCATGAACGAGGCGTTTTCGACAGGATCCCAGAACCACCAGCCGCCCCAGCCCAGTTCGTAATACGCCCACCAGCTGCCTAAGGCAATACCGATGGTTAGAAACATCCAGGCGATGTTAGTCCACGGCCTTGACCAGCGCGCCCAAGCCGCATCCAGCCTACCCTCGAGCAAGGCGGCAATGGCAAAAGCAAAAGCCACCGAAAAACCGACATAGCCCATATAAAGCATCGGCGGATGAATTGCCATGCCCGGATCTTGCAGCAAAGGATTTAAGTCGCGGCCTTCTAAAGGCGCAGGGAACAGGCGTTCAAAGGGGTTGGAGGTTAGTAATAAAAACAGAATGAAGCCGATAGACACCAGCCCCATCACCCCTAAAACTCGGGCGACGGTGGCCTCGGGAATAGTGCGGCTAAACATCGCTACCGCGCCTGTCCAACCGGATAACACCAGCGCCCACAGCAATAACGAGCCTTCATGCGCGCCCCAGACCCCGGAAACCAAATACAAGACCGGCAATGCGGTATTGGAGTTAGTGGCAATGTATTTGACCGAGAAATCATGGGTCAAGAAACCATAGGTCAGACAGCCGTAAGACAAGGCCATGAATAACAGTTGGCCGAAGGCCGCTGGCCTTGCCACGGCGATCCAACCGGATATGGACCGGGAAGCGCCGATGATCGGCAACACTCCTAAAATAACGGCCATGCATAAGGCCAGGATGAGGGAAAAATGTCCTAGCTCTGCAATCATGGTTTTTGGCCTGTAACGGGGGCGGGTTTATTTTTTAAACTGTCTTTTACTTCCGGCGGCATGTAATTTTCATCATGCTTGGCTAACACTTCTTCGGCAATAAACACGCCTTGTGCATTTAACCTGCCAGAGCTAACGATTCCCTGCCCTTCCCTGAACAAATCCGGCAGGATGCCGGTGTATTCTACGGTCACATCCTTACTGAAATCCGTTAATTTAAAGCGCACCATCAGTCCGTCATTCGGCCTTTCTACGGAGCCTTTAATGACCATGCCGCCCAAACGGAACAGGGTGTCTTTCGGCGCTTTGCCTTCCACGACATCGGTGGTGGAAAAAAAGTACATCAGATTTTCATTAAAGGACTTAAGCGCGAACCCGGTGGCTAGACTGGCTCCGATGACCATCAGGCCGATAAGCATTAATCGCTGTTTTCTGGCTGGTTTCATGTAGGGCTATCCTGCCCTGCACCCTGCGGGCGCTTCGCGTACAAATCTATTCCGGACGGATTAGTCATAATTTATTGCCGTTTGTGCTTGAGTGCCAGGGAACGTAAAAACTGTCTGCGCTGAACCACTGGAATAATAATATTGGCCAGCAGCACGATTAAAGTCAGGCCGTAAGAGGTCCAGACATAAAAGGCATAACCGCCCATTGCGAAGAATTCCTGCATAGTCATTATTTGGACTCCGAGATCATGTTCTTAACCCACTGCGCATTACGTTCGCGTAACAACAACTCGGTGCGCGCCCGCTGCAATAGGGCGATCAGGTAATAAAATTTGAACGATACCGCCATCAACAATAACGGTATCAACATGCTGACATGGATGGACGGCTTGTCCATTTTAGTTACCGTGGGGCCTTGATGTAAAGTATTCCACCACTCGACCGAGTAATGAATGATCGGGATATTGACCACGCCGACCAGGGCCAAGATAGCTACCGCTCTGGATGCGGTGCGCTTGTCGTCTATCGCGCCGTACAATCCGATTACCCCGAGATACAAAAACAACAATATCAATTCGGACGTCAACCGTGCATCCCAGACCCACCAGGTTCCCCACATCGGTTTACCCCACAAGGATCCTGTCACCAGCGCGATAAAGGTAAAACTGGCACCGACCGGGGCGCTGCTGATCGCCACAATCTCGGCCAGTTTGATCCGCCAAACTAGACCTATTGCACCGGCAACCGCCATGACCACATAAATAAATAACGACATCCAGGCGCTGGGCACATGAATATAGATAATGCGATAGCTATCGCCCTGCTGGTAATCCGCAGGCGCCAGATACAAACCACCATATAAACCTGCTGCTGTTACCAGCACAAAAATAACCGTCAGCCACGGTATTAATCGCTGGGTAAATGCGTAAAAATGTGGCGGGGACGCCATGCGATGAAAGAAGCGGACTACGGGATCTGGAATTAGAAACATGAAAAAATCAGGTTCAAGGTAAAAGGTTCAAGGACTGGCTGTGCCTATGAATTTCAAGCAACGCCATCATCATTTATTCTAAATTAGATAATATAGCCGATTATTCTACGAGATATTATCAATTAATACTCATCTTTAATGCCGCCGCCACCGGCAAAGGTGCCAGAACCAAGGCCATCAATAAGATGGAAATCAAAATATTAATTTGCGCATCGACAGGTAGACCGACGCTTGCCATCTGCACAGCATTACCGGCAAAAATCAAAACGGGGACATACAAAGGTAAAACCAACAGCGACAAAATCATGCCGCCCCGACGCAAGCCTACGGTCAGCGCAACGCCGATAGCGCCTATCAGGCTTAATACCGGCGTTCCCAGCAGCAAGGTCAGCAACAAGACTCCCAGCGCATGACTGGGCATGCCTAAAAAAACCGCCAGCAACGGAGCCACCACCAACAGAGGCAAACCGGTCACCAACCAGTGAGCGATAATTTTAGCCAACACCAGTACTGTCATGGGATGAGGGCTCAACAGCAGCTGCTCCAGTGAACCGTCGTCAAAATCCGAACGGAACAGACTATCCAAAGACAGCATCGCCGCCAATAATGCGGAAACCCAGATAATGCCCGGCGCAATAGCTTGCAATAAATGCGGCTGCGCACCGATCCCCAACGGAAACAAAGTGATCACCAGGATAAAAAACAGCAGCGGGTTGGCTATCTCCGAACGCCTCCGCAAAGCCAAAACCAGATCGCGCCGAATAACGGCAAAAAATGCGCGAGATAAAGACATCAGGATAAATTAATACGCTGGACATCAACATCATGCAGGTCAATGTCATGATGAGAGGTGAGGACTATCATTCCGCCGTTGGCGCAATGTTCGGTCATTAAGGTTTCGATCAGGGCAATGCCTTGTTTGTCCAATGAAGTGAACGGCTCATCCAGAATCCACAACACATAAGCGCCAATCAGCAATCTGGCCAAAGACAACCGTCTTTTCTGGCCCGCAGATAAAGCCTGTACGAGGACATCATCATAGCCCACCAAATGGACTTTGCTTAAAGCCTCGTTAATGGAATACTGTCCTGGACTACTCAGGGCCAAGGACATTTTTAAATTTTCCAATGCCGTAAGCTCTTTTTTAATGCCGTCTAAATGGCCGACATAAGCCATCTGCGCATAAAACCCACTGTCTTTTACCGCATCGCCGCACCAGCGAATCTCGCCGGAATCAGGCTCCCGGAATCCGCATAAAATGCGTAATAACGAAGTCTTGCCGCTGCCGTTTTTGCCTTCCAGCAATAAGACCTGCCCGGAAGCCACTTCAAAAGCCAGCTCGTCAAACAGCACCCGGTCATCGCGAATACAACTTAAACCCGCGCCTTCAAAGGAGTGTATCGATTGTGTTTGCATGGTTTAACAGCGGCGATCAAACAACCAGTAATCGCTGGCGCACGGCTTCATAAAGCAGCACGCCGGTTGCCACCGACAAATTTAAACTTTCGACCTGACCCAGCATCGGCAACTTAACCAACATATCGCATTGCTCCTTGGTCAGCCGTCTTAACCCTTTACCCTCAGCGCCGACGACCAACGCCATAGGCACCGTGAAATCAGTTTGATAAGCAGTTTGGGTTGCGTCACCGGCCGCGCCCATGACCCAAATACCTTGATCTTTTAGCCAGCGCAAAGTCCTGGCCAAATTAGTCACCTGATAAACCGGCACCGTTTCCGCCGCGCCGCTGGCCACTTTGCAAACTGTCGGGGTAATTCCTGTGGCATTGTCCTTGGTGATAATCACTCCATGAACGCCAGCGGCATCAGCGGTTCTAAGACAAGCGCCGAAATTATGCGGGTCTTGCACATTGTCCAGCACCAGAAACAAAGGCGTTCCCGACAACGTCAGCACTGCATTCTTTAGCTCGCTTTCCGCCAATTCGGCAGGCATTTCGACTTCAATGACGATACCTTGATGGTTGTTGCCTTCTGCGTACCGGTCCAGTTTTTTTCGGTCGATTTTTTCAGGCTCTATGCCTAAGTCCAACAAATCATCGACCAGCTGCGTCAAACGCTTGTCTTGCCGTTGGCCGTCAATCCAAGCCTTACCGATCTTTTTAGGGGAATAATCTAAAGCCGACTGTACCGAATGTATGCCGTATATTTTGCTTAATTTCATTTATTGTAAAGTGTGAATAGCCCTCGTTTCTGAATAGAGAGCTTTTTTTGTTAAACAGTAGGTCGCTTTATTGGAAGCCGCCTCTCGGCAGTTGCCCATGAAGCCATCACGCTGCCGCCCCTAAACATTGCAGACCATCTACCCTGCCATAAATATAAACTAAAGACCTATCGCTGGCGCCATTGATCCGCTCTACGCTGGCATGAATAGAATATTGCCCCAACCATCGCTTAAATGCTTTGCATTGGGCGTTACTCACATAACCTATTCTCTTTCCGTTTACTTCAATTTTCACGGCATCACCATTGTGCTCATTAGCAGGTTCTGCAACGAATATAGCATTCATACCCACTGAAATATCATCAGCACTGATGGTTTGCTGATACCGAAAACCAGCTACCTCAATATAAAACTCATGCGGTAGCTCGATATGATCAAAAGGATTAATCAGAGAAAAACCGTCATTGGGTAACTTCGCGCCAGTATGACCAAGCAAAGCAAAATCGCTTATTTCGACATTGGGATCAAGCCGCCATTGTTCTAAATATTTGCCGAAGTCACCGCGCTTTCTGGGCGGGAGCCTGCGAAGAAAAGAGTCCAGCACATTTTGCGTATATTCCTGGCTAGTTTTCCTGAAAGCCGGATAGCAGACAAAACCCAGCGCACAGGCATTTTTGAATTCTTCGGTATCAGGTAAATAGCGAAATATAACTTGCCCTTCATGTTGGCAGAGTTCTCCGACAACCAACCGGGCGCGGGATTTCCCTTCCGGCGCTTGCCAGACTAACAATAATCGTTCGGGATCAGTGACGTGCTTAATTCGGTTCACGGGAGTTGTTCTATTCGTTCTTTGATTGCTAAATATCTGGATTCGATTAAATGACCAACAAATTCGGCGCGTTTTTCAGTTAATGGAATAAGTATTTTATATTTTGTACAGTCGGCTATGATAGCCTTTAGAGAGCCCATATCAAAGGCATTGAGCTTGTTTTTTATTCTGTTCGCAAAGGTCGGGTACTCATTAGCCAATAACTCCAAAAGTTCTATATGTTGGGCAGGAGCGTCGTCGTCCAATCGCCAACGAATATGATGACGGCCTTTATTGATATAGCTGTGCATACGCCCAGGCTTATAAAAATCATCCATATTTCTTTCCAAAATCTCATAGCCCAGGCTGGTTCCATTATCAAAAACCGGTGCCATACGTACTTTGACCGTTTCGTTTGCAGCTTGCCAGAGCAAGCCCCAGTTATCCTGGTGTCGGTCTGTGTTACCGATCAAGGCATCGAATAACAACATATCGCACCAGTAGATTTGCCAGCCAGCCACATCAACCCCCATAATTTTTTCTAAAATGTCGAGGTAACGTTCTACGGTTGCAAAATTATGTTGCTGGCCTTTTTTCCTCTCATAACCAGGAATGCGACTCACCATAATGTCACCACCCGGAACAAAACGCTCCTCCGGCTGTTCTGGATAATT
>JBCKWP010000090.1:0-6563 GCA_038922455.1 Methylobacter sp.
AAAACAACAAACCGCCTGCAAACACACCTGCCAGTACATCATCCAGCATGATACCCAGCCCACCCTGTACCTGCCGGTCAACCCACTTGATCGGCCACGGTTTGAGTATATCGAAGAACCTGAACAGGATAAAGCCCAGCACCACTGCTTGCCAGCTAAAAGGAACCCACCACATTGTTATCAAATAACCGGCAATCTCATCCCAGACGATGCCGCCAAAATCATGTTCGTCCAGCTTCTTTGCGGCACTATCGCAAATCCAGATACCGGCAACCGTCACGATGAGCGTCAACAGGCTATAAACGAATAGATTGGTTTGCGGAAATAGCCAGTAAACCGGAACAGCCGCTAATGTACCAAAAGTGCCTGGGGCTTTTTTGGCTAGGCCGGAACCGAAACCGAATGCCAAAAACAGGATCGGATCAGACAATATCTGCTTAGGTGTCAGTTTATTTTTACCTAGCTGGGTATTAAGAAAAATGCTCAAAGCTCTTTACCTCTAAGGGTTGGATGGTGCCGGACTTGTTCAGGCGCAACCCCGGCTTGGATTCGATGACGCCGATTTTGGTGGCAGGTATAGTTAACTTATCGACCTGCTCGGGGCTTACGGTAAAACACAACTCATAGTCGTCCCCGGCAGTCAGTGGCATGGACCAATCGCCGGTGTCGCTTAGGTAATCTTGCACCGCTTTTGACAACGGCAACGCGCCCCAATCGAGATACGCCCCTACTTTGCTTTGCTCCAGGATATGCCTCAGATCGCCCGCCAAGCCGTCCGATAAATCGATACAGGCATTGGCAACGCCGATTAAGGCTTGCCCCGCTTCAATCTGCGGATCAGGCCGGTTAAACCGCGTTAAAGCGGCCTCGGAATCGGCACAAACATAACCTTGGTTTATCTTTAAGCCCAGCCCCGCATCGCCCAAAAAGCCGGTCATATAGATAAAATCGCCGATTTTAGCTGCTGAACGTTTGAGCGCTCGGCCTTTCGGCACCAAGCCCATGGCTTGGACGGTCAAGGTCAATGGGCCTGAAGTGGTGTCGCCGCCAATCAAATCCACTGAATAGCGCTCGGCCAAATTTAAAAATCCTTGGGCAAAAGCCGTCAACCAGGTTTCATCAACCTTAGGCAAAGTTAATGCCAGCGTCACTGATAGAGGCTTTGCGCCCATAGCGGCAAGGTCGCTCAGATTGACGGCCAGCAGTTTATGGCCTAACGATTCCGGGTCGGCTCCGGCAAAGAAATGCACGTTTTCCACCATGGTGTCGGTGGTCACCGCCAGTTCGTAGTCGTCGGGAATGGACAGCAACGCGCAATCGTCGCCTATGCCCAGCAGCGTTGAAGTATTTGTGACCTGCTGTTGGGTGAAGAAGCGCTGGATTAGGGAAAACTCGGAAAGTGGCATGAGGTTTTGTTCGTGCCTTACCTAAAAAGCATCGTTAATTCGGCTTTTAATTCATCAAAATGATGATGATCGAAATTATAGGGTGGATCTGGATAGGCAATGGTATAGAGATGGTTAATAATCGTTTTGTGAATCTGCTTAGGGTTTATTTCCGAACATTCAACAAATAGCTCAATACATTTTCGTTTTTCTTCGGGTAATGAGGCTAAAATTAGCGACTCCAAATAACCTATTTTAGTATCGGGATCGCAGACTATGTAAAAACGGGCAATATTTTGGAAACCTAATTGATCGATAATTTTTTTTAGTTCATTTTCTGTGTTTTCAAAGCCTTTGTATTTTGCGTCATCCTTTTCGTGGTCGGCATCGACAATAAATAAAATTTTGTCTATTCTCTCAGCCGCTACATACGCCTTAAGTTCTATATAATTTGGGTTTGTCATTTTAAAGAACTCATTTTTAGAGCCGAAGGCATAATAGACAATTGAACTTTCAGGCAACCCTAACTTATCAATTAAGCTTCTTATCAACTTCTTATCCACAGTCTTATCATTGCAACTGCCTTCGTGCAAAATAGCCGCCCTTACCATCCCCTAATCTCATGCTCTTGAGCCAAGCTATTTAAAAGCACCTCGTAATCCATAGAAATAGTTTTTATTTCCTGCTGCTTGTTTTTTACCAATAAAGTATAGCTAATATCCTGCTCGTCCAGTTTTTTAGAAACCCGAGCAAATGATTCGAGCATTTCTTTGGAATGCGTAATTGCAAATACTTGGCAATTGGTTTTCTTGGACAGCGTTAGAATAAGCTCCCATAGCCTATCCAATTGGCTATAGTGGATGCCGTTATCTATTTCATCAATAAACAAATAACCGTTTTCGCAGGCAAAAATAGCGCAGATGATGGAAATGTAATGCCTTAAGCCGTCACCGAATTCGACTATATCGCGGTATTCGCCTTGGGTTTTGCATTGCGGCTTGTCGCCGATGACTTTAAATTGTTCAATGCTATCGTCGAATTCTTTTATAAAAACATTCAGTTCATTTTCCTGGTCTTGTTTCTGGATAGCTTGGTATGCATTAACTACCTCAGAATTATTCCAACCAAAATTATCTATTGATTTAATATTATTAATATATTCAAGAATAATATTAAATTCTTTTTCATTAATAATTTTTAGTTCGCCATTAATATTAATTTTATATGTTTTTGTAGCATCTTTTTCTAAAACATGAAATTCTGTATTACTTAAATTCGATTCTGCTACAAAGCTTCTTGTCGCGTCTAAAAGTTTTTGGTGGTCGACAACTTTATTGATATAGTTTAAATTCTCACGTGCATATTTTATGTCACAAATAGCCGTTATCATTGCATTCACTTTACAGGAACATACATTAATATAACAAGCCTCCATAAACGCCGTCTTACCGATATTATTCTTTCCGCCGATTAAATTAACCCGTTTAAAACCGGATGCTTTAAAATCGGTAAAACATTTAAACTGTTTTATTTCTATCTCGGTTAAAAAATGCTCATCCATATCAATCCTATGCTCTTTTGGGTGTCCCGCAGACAAAAGCCAGACGGGCATGTTGCCCTGTCCGAAACGTTTGGCTTTGTAAATATAGCCATGTAGCCAAGACATTGCGAAAACGTTAGGGGTGGGGTTCACAAGCCCCATCCCGCCTGGAAGTATCACTTGGCAACGCTGGAGCGTTGCAGGATGCGTTCCCACGCCGGAGCGTCACTGCCATTAAGTTAAGCTAAAAATAATTAGGGTTAAATGTCGTGGGCGCGAATTTATTTGCGCAGTATACGTTTAAAAAGCGCGAATAAATTCGCGCCCACCACATATTAAATCCTTAACTTAATGGCAGTGACGCCGGAGCGTGGGAACGATAAACTTTTAGCCTTTCACCTTGTGCCTTGCGCCTTATTTTTAATCTCCACCGCCCTCTTTTGCTGCGCGACTTTATCCAGTATACCGTTAACATACTTATGACTACCGTCGGCACCAAAGTCTTTGGCGAGGTTAATACCTTCATTCAAAATAACCCGGTACGGCATATTCAGCCGATGTAACAACTCGTATACGCCGATCCTTAATATCGCCCTTTCGACCGGGTCAATGCTATCGACAGGGCGGTCTACAAATTCCGACAGCGCCAGATCGATCGCTTCCAGGTTTTTAGGCACACCGTAAAACAACTCGACAAAATAACTCTTCTGCGCGTCTTTCAAGCGCTCATCTTCCAGAAACTGCCGTTCGATTTCACTAAGATCCTGACCAGCCATCTGCCATTGATACAATGCCTGTACAGCAGCTTTTCGGGCATTGGTTCGAGCTTGACTCATCCGATCTCCAGATTATTAAATAAATTCACCATTTCAATCGCAGACATAGCAGCTTCCGCGCCTTTATTGCCGGCTTTGGTGCCGGCACGCTCTATCGCCTGTTCAATACTGTCGACAGTCAATACGCCGAAACTGACCGGCACATTATATTGCAAAGAAACCTGCGCCAAGCCCTTGACGCATTCACCGGCGACATATTCAAAATGTGGGGTGCCGCCTCGGATCACTGCGCCCAAGGCGATAATCGCATCGTATTTTTTAGCCGCCGCCACACGTTGCACTACCATCGGCAACTCAAACGCACCGGGAGCCTTAACCAAATGAATATCCGCTTTATTGGCACCGTGGCGCACTAGCGCATCAATCGCACCGGCCTCCAGTTGCTCAACGATGAAGCTGTTAAATCGGGAAGCGACGATACAGAATTTTCCGCCTTGAACGAGCAAATTCCCTTCAAAGGTTTTTAATGTTGACATGATATTTCTCTTGTATAGTAAATCTATAAGTATTTAATTCTTAGCATAATGAAATATGAAGGAAATAAAAGTAATCTCTGTTTCAGTCACTTTATAAACGATTCGATGCTCCAGATTAATTCTTCTTGACCAAAAACCTGATAAGTTTGCTTTAAGAAACTCTGGTTTTCCTGTGCCCTCAAAAGGGGTTCTTTGTATTTCTTTAATCAAACTATTAATGTGTTTTAATAGTTTTTTATCGTTATCTTGAAACCAGAGATAGTCAATCCATGAACTCTCTGTAAAAACCAACTTCATTCTTCGACAAGCTGTTTTTCAAAAACATGCCCCTGCTCCAATTCTTGAATGGATTGTTGCAAATGTTCTGCATTCGCAGGGTTTGATAATAAATAAAACGTTTCTTGCCAGGCATTAAATTCGTCGAGCGGCATTAAAACCGCTTTTTTTCCATTTTCGTTAAGCACGATGGTCGGTTCAACATTGGCGATAACTTGTTCAATAAGCAGATCTAAATTTTTAGATGCTTGAGCTGTTGTTATAGCGTCCATTATATACCTTCTGTTTTTTAAAAAACGTTACGACAATTAACCAATATATTCGGCGACTTCCAAATCGAAACCGGACAACGCAACATACTTTTTCTGGACACCCAAAACCTTCAGTTTATGCACGCCCAAATCGGCCAAAATTCTGGCACCGGTACCGGTAGTGCGCCAATCTGCAACACCGGCAGCCTGAGCTGGACTGACAATACCGTTATCTTCCAACTGATAACAGTGTATCAACTCCGCCAGTGCCTTATTATTCTCATTTTGCCGGATAATCACCAGCACCCCGCGCCCTTCTTCGGCTATTTTCTGCATAGCCTCGCGCAATGAGATGCTGCAATCGCTACGCTTGGAAGCAAATACATCGTCCAGCAGGTTACGCGAATGAACCCTGACCAAAACCGGTTCGTTGCCGGAAACCTGCCCCATAACCAGCGCTAGGTGCAGGTTATTATCAGTCCTGTCTTGATACGCATATAGCCTAAAATCGCCGAATTCGGTCGGATAAGCGCACTCGCTGATACGCTCCAAGGTATTTTCGTGCTGAATACGATAATGGATCAAATCGGCGATAGTGCCGATTTTAAGGTCATGCTGCTGGGCAAACACCTCAAGATCAGGCCGCCTTGCCATCGAGCCGTCTTCATTAAGGATCTCGACGATAACCGCCGCCGGTTCCACGCCTGCCAATCGGGCTAAATCGCAACCCGCCTCGGTATGTCCGGCACGATTTAATACGCCGCCGGATTGCGCCATTAACGGAAAAATGTGCCCCGGCTGCACCAGATCATCGGCCTTGGCATCCGCCGCTACCGCGCTTTGAATGGTACGCGCCCGGTCGGCGGCTGAAATGCCGGTGGTTACGCCAGTTGCCGCTTCGATAGACACGGTAAAATTGGTTGAATGGGCGGTCTTGTTTTCATTGACCATCAACGGTAAACGCAATTGCTGGCAACGCTCGCCGGTCAAGGTCAGACAAATCAGGCCGCGACCGTAACGCGCCATGAAGTTAACGTCTTCTGGTCGCGTGAACGAAGCCGCCATGACCAGATCGCCTTCATTCTCACGGTCTTCATCATCCATAATAATGACCATTTTGCCTAAGCGTAAGTCTTCTATAATTTCTTCAATAGTATTCATGTTGCCTTTGGGCTTAGCCTAAAAAACCGCTTTTTTGCAATAATTCTTCCGTGATGCCGCCGCAACTTTTAGCCGCAGCATCACCCTTGATTAACCGTTCGATATAACGGGCCAGCAAATCCACTTCCAGGTTAACTTGAGTTCCGACCACCGCATCGCCCAGTGTAGTTTCTTTTAGCGTATGCGGCACAATATTGACGCTAAACACAGACCCATCAACCTCATTGACGGTCAGGCTGATGCCGTTGATGCAAATCGAGCCTTTTTCGGCAATATATTTAGCCAGATTATCGGGCGCTTTAAATTTAAACCGGAAAGAACGCCCGTCCGCCTTTTTTTCAATCACCGCGCCGATGCCATCGACATGACCGCTGACGATATGCCCGCCCAACCGGGTAGTCGGCGTCAACGCCAACTCCAGATTAACCGGCGTACCGACTGTTGCCGTATTTAAAATAGTTCTAGACAAGGTTTCATTGGACACATCAGCGCAAAAATAATTCGCCCCCAACTCTACTGCGGTTAAGCACACGCCGTTGACGGCAATGCTGTCACCCAGCGCGACATCGTGCAGCGGTAGTTTTCCGGTCGCTACGGTCAATCGACAATCACCGGATTTCTGCTCGATTGCCGAAATA
>JBCKWP010000091.1:0-6479 GCA_038922455.1 Methylobacter sp.
AATTGCGTAGCAAAATTAAAAAAACAAGTACTACGCGTCTGTCAATTCACAAGACTGCGCTGCATATCTACGCGCAAGTTATTAGTGCTGATGGTGCGATTACTTTAGCAAGTGCTTCCACAGTTCAGGCTGACATTAAATCGACGCTAAAAAATACTGGCAATATCAGTGCGGCGGCTGAAGTAGGAAAATTTATTGCACAAAAAGCAATTGCCGCTGGAGTTTCCGAAGTTGCTTTTGATCGCTCAGGATTTAAGTATCATGGTCGCGTTAAAGCATTGGCTGACGCTGCTCGTGAAGCCGGTTTGAAATTTTAGGGGAATAAGATGTCTACAGCACCTTCACAGGTTAGTGCAGATGGTTTGCAAGAAAAGTTAGTTAATGTAAGACGCGTAGCAAAAGTTGTCAAAGGCGGTAGAGTCTTTGGTTTCACTGCACTGACAGTAGTTGGTGACGGTGAGGGCAGAGTCGGATACGGAGTAAGTAAAGCTCGCGAGGTTCCTATTGCGATCCAAAAGTCATTGGAGCAAGCACGTAAAAATATGCGTAAAGTCTCTTTAAAAGGCGATACATTGCAATATGCTATTATGAATACGACTGGTGCGGCCAAGGTTTATATGCAGCCTGCTTCGGAAGGTACTGGCATTATTGCTGGTGGAGCAATGAGAGCGGTATTTGAAGTGGTTGGAGTGCATAACGTATTAGCAAAATGCATTGGCACAAGTAACCCTATTAATGTTGTTAGAGCAACTATTAATGGTCTTACTGGAATGCATAGCGCTAACCAAATAGCTGCAAAACGCGGCTTATCAGTTGAACAGATTATTGGGTAGTAGTAATGTCCGGCAATAAATTAAGCGTTACAATGATAAAAAGCAGATTTGGGCGTTTACCACGTCATCAAGCTTGTTTAAAAGGTTTGGGATTACGTAAAATCAACCAGACGGTTGTGGTACTTAATACCCCTGAAAACAGAGGTATGATAAATAAAGTATCGTACATGCTAAAATTTGAGGAAGTGTAATGTTTTTAAATACTATCCGCTCAAGTGAAGGGGCTCGCAAAAAATCTAAACGAGTGGGTCGAGGCATTGGTTGTACGCTCGGTAAAACTTGTGGAAGGGGCCATAAAGGACAAAAGTCACGTAGTGGTGGCTTTCATAAAGTTGGTTTCGAGGGCGGTCAGATGCCTTTGCAGCGTCGACTGCCTAAGGTTGGATTTACTTCACTAATGAGCAAGTATTCTGCTGAAGTTAGATTAAATGAGTTGAATGGTTTAAATTCTGATGTAATTGACCTTAAGCTTCTAATTGACGCCAATATCGTGCCTATTTTTACTAAAAAAGTTAAAATAATTAAGTCAGGCGAATTAACTAAGGCTGTTACCATCAAAGGTTTAAAAGTAACCGGTGGCGCCAAAGTATCTATTGAAGCAGCTGGCGGCAAAGTAGAGGTTTAGGTGAGTACTTCAAGAGCTCAGGTGACTGGCAAGGTCGGCGGTTTTTCAGAGCTTAAAGCTAGATTGCTTTTTGTTTTAGGAGCCTTTTTCGTATACAGAGTTGGCGCCCATATTCCCGTTCCAGGAATAGATCCTAAGGCACTTGCAGTTATGTTTGAGCAACAAAGTGGTTCAATCCTGGACATGTTCAATATGTTTTCAGGTGGTGCTTTGATGCGTTTAAGCTTATTTGCTTTGGGTATAATGCCTTATATCTCGGCGTCAATTATCATGCAATTAATGACAGTTGTGATACCGGCAATGGAGCAGCTGAAAAAAGAAGGTGAGTCGGGACGGCGTAAAATATCACAATACACTCGATTTGGGACTGTTGTTTTGGCAACTTTTCAGGCGATTGGAATTTCTTTGGCATTGCAAAATCAAACTGCTGGCGGACTTTCGGTGGTTTTGAGTCCGGGTATTAGTTTTATCGTTATTACAACCGTTACGTTGGTTACTGGTACTGTTTTCTTGATGTGGCTGGGTGAGCAGGTTACCGAGCGCGGAATTGGTAACGGTATCTCGCTTATTATCTTTGCGGGGATTGTTTCTGGGTTGCCGAAAGCGATTGGTGGCACTTTAGAATTAGCCAGAACCGGTGAAATGAATGGAGCATTTATTATTTTATTGTTTCTGTTGTCGATTTCCGTTACTGCACTGGTAGTCTTTGTCGAAAGAGGGCAAAGAAGGATACTCATTAATTACCCGAAAAGACAGCAAGGTCGTAAGATGTATGCGGGACAAAGTAGTTTTCTGCCTTTAAAGCTTAATATGGCAGGCGTAATCCCCCCTATCTTTGCATCGAGTATTATTTTATTTCCAGCGACAATTGCGGGTTGGTTTGGAAATAGTGAGGGTTTTGCGTGGTTACAGGATGTTGCGACTATGTTGTCTCCTGGTCAGCCAATTTATGTCATGTTTTACGCGACAGCTATCATTTTCTTTTGTTTCTTTTATACGGCTTTAGTATTTAATTCAAAAGAAACTGCTGAGAATCTTAAGAAATCGGGTGCATTTTTACCTGGAATAAGACCGGGTCTGCAAACAAGTTCTTATATTGATAAGGTGATGACTAGATTAACATTAATCGGCGCGTTTTATATTACGCTTGTCTGTCTATTGCCTGAGTTTTTGATTGTTTACTGGAATGTCCCGTTTTATTTTGGAGGGACATCTTTATTGATTATTGTTGTGGTTGTAATGGATTTCATTTCGCAGATGCAAACTCATGTCATGTCCCAGCAGTATGATGGCTTAATGAAAAAAGCCAATCTAAAAAAATGAATTATTGCACAAGAGCAATCTAGGAGTAAGTAGTGAAAGTTCGAGCCTCTGTTAAAACAATATGTAGAAAATGCAAGGTTGTAAAAAGAAATGGTGTTGTAAGAGTTATCTGTGAAGACGGAAAACATAAACAACGGCAAGGATAATAATTGTTGCGCCATAATTAATGCAATGCTATAATTTGGCGCTTTACTTTAGAGTGCTACCAAGGGGAGTATCTAGATGGCACGTATTGCCGGGATAAATATACCAGATCATAAACATGCAGTCATCGCTTTAACTGCTATTTACGGTGTTGGTCGTCAAACTGCAAGTGAGATTTGTGTTGAAGTAGGTATAAAGCCTTCGATAAAAATAAAAGAGCTGACTGAAGAGCAATTAGAAGCTATTCGTAATGTGGTTTCGAAGATGACAGTGGAAGGTGATCTGCGTCGTGAAGTTTCTATGAATATCAAGCGTTTGATGGATCTGGGTTGCTATCGCGGAATAAGACATCGCAGAGGATTGCCTTTGAGGGGTCAGAGAACGAGAACTAATGCTCGTACTCGTAAAGGCCCGCGTAAAGCAATTAGAAAATAAGATATTCCTTTAAGAGGTTGAAGTAAATGGCGAGTCAAAATCGTTCTAGAAAACGTATAAAAAAAGAAGTTGTAGATGGTATAGTGCATGTCCACGCTTCTTTTAATAATACAATTATAACTATCACGGATAGAAAGGGTAACGCCCTGTCTTGGGCGACATCAGGTGGATCTGGCTTCCGTGGATCCAGAAAAAGCACGCCATTCGCCGCTCAGGTAGCGGCTGAGAAAGCCGGTACTGTTGCTTTGGAATTTGGCATGAAAAATCTTGATGTCATGATTAAAGGCCCTGGGCCTGGTCGCGAATCTGCAGTGCGTTCTCTGAACAATTTGGGATTCAAAATAAACAATATTGTTGATGTGACGCCGATTCCACATAATGGATGTCGTCCGCCGAAAAAACGCCGCGTATAAAAAAATCTGGAGTAGTTCGTTATGGCAAGATATCTTGGGCCTACCTGTAAATTAAGTCGAAGAGAAGGCACTGATCTGTTTTTAAAAAGCAGAGGAAAGTCTTTAGAAAATAAATGTAAATTGGATCAGCGTCCTGGTCAGCACGGTAGTAAGCGTGCAAGAAGTTCCGATTATGCTCTTCAGTTGAGAGCTAAACAGCGCTTACGTAGAATATACGGCATATTAGAAAAACAATTTAGAAATTACTATAAGTCGGCGGATTTGAAAAAAGGCGCTACAGGTCAAAACCTGTTGAATCTTTTGGAATCAAGATTAGATAATGTTGTATATCGCATGGGCTTCGCTTGTACTCGAGCTGAAGCTCGCCAGTTGGTTAGTCATAAATCCATTCAGGTAAATAATGTATTGATCAATGTTCCTTCTTATCAGGTTTCGCCTGGCGATGTTCTTGGCGTTAGAGAAAAAGCGAAAAAGCAGCAAAGAATCGTTGATGCTTTGGTTGTGACTGAGCAGTATGGTTTCCCTTCATGGGTTGAGGTTAACTCTAAAGCAATGTCAGGTACATTTAGCTCTCTGCCAGATCGTGTGGATTTGGGTAGCGATATTAATGAACAGTTGGTAGTTGAGCTTTACTCTAAATAATCGCAGGTTTGAGGGATATAAATGCAGAATTCTATGTCTGGCTTACTAAAGCCCCGATTAGTTGAGGTTATAAGCAAAACTCCTAATCATTCTAGGATTGTTATCGAGCCACTTGAAAGAGGATTTGGCCATTCTATTGGTAATGCATTACGTCGCGTGTTGTTATCTACAATTCCAGGCTGTGCAGTAACCGATGTCGAGATTGAAGGTGTTCTTCATGAGTACACCACGATAGAGGGTGTTCAAGAAGATGTTATTGATATTTTGCTCAATCTTAAAAAATTAGCTGTCGTACTTCATTCTAAAGACGAAGTTGAACTTACCCTTTCAAAACATGGCGCGGGTTGTGTTACCGCGGCTGATATTATAATTCCACATGATGTGGAAATTATTAATCCTGATTTGGTGATAGCTAACCTGACACAGGTTGGTGTGCTAAATATGAAGATCAGGGTGCGCCGTGGAAGAGGATATGAACCGGTCAGCGTTCGTAAATTAAACTCCGAGTATAGCCCTGTTGTAGGTGCGCTTCAGCTCGATGCTTCATATAGTCCAGTTATCAAAGTTGCTTATCAGGTTGAAAGTACTCGTGTTGAGCAGCGCACTAATTTAGACAAATTAATAATCGAACTGGAAACAAATGGAACTGTTGACCCAGAAGAAACTATTAAACTCGCCGCTACGATACTTCATGATCAGTTATCTGTTTTTGTTGATTTTGAAAAAGTAAATGATCTGCCTCCAGAAGACGAAGTTGAAGTTGAAAATCCAATTGACCCAGTCCTTCTTCGTCCTGTAGATGATCTTGAGTTAACGGTACGTTCGGCTAATTGCTTAAAAGCCGAGAATATATTTTACATTGGAGACTTAATTCAACGCACTGAAGTTGAGTTGTTGAAGACTCCAAATCTTGGCAAAAAGTCATTAACAGAAATAAAAGACATTCTTGCTTTGAAAGGTTTATCTTTGGGTATGCGGTTGGAAAATTGGCCTCCTGAAAACCTTGCAGATCAAACTCACGCAATAACACACTAACATTAGGTCTTCTTACAATGAGACATCGTAAATCCGGAAGAAAGTTTAATATAAATAGCAGTCATCGTAAGGCGCTATTCAGTAATATGGTTAGTTCATTATTCAAACATGAATTAATTAAAACAACTTTACCAAAAGCTAAGGAATTAAGAAGCTATGCTGAGCCATTAATCACTTTGTCTAAAGAAGATAGCGTAGCTAAAAGGCGTCTTGCTTTCTCTAGACTCCGTGATCGCGACGTAGTAACTAAGCTTTTTAATGAGTTAGGTCCACGTTATAAAAATAGAGCAGGCGGATATTTACGTATTATGAAATGCGGATTTAGAGCCGGTGATGACGCTCCTATGGCTTATGTCGAGCTAGTTGATAGGCCTGTTTCTATTATAAAAGATTAACATCCTGAATAAATAGTTAACAAGAAATTATTTTTTACAGGTCAACGCCCCTAAAAGTTTAAATCTTAGATTTGTATTTAGGGGCTAAATAATCCCGTTAGCTTAATAATCATTTAGTCCAATTAATATCACTCATGAAGGCTTGAGTAACGCAAGTTTTTTGGTTGATACCCCTTCCCGTCCAGCATAAGTATATACACGGAATTGTCCTAAAAATAGCTCTTCCCGACTTTGTGGGGTAGCCACTATATGTAGTAGGCAATCATTTGTGCTGAATACGTTATTAGTTATTGATTTCATGTGAATTATCCATGTCAATGTGTATTTTTAACGACACTATATATGGCAAGCACCCCACGAAGTCGGGAAGAGCCCTAAAAATTGCTGGGCTGTTGCTTTCAAGCTATCCAGTTCTTCTTGAGAGTAGGCATCCATGATTTCAATTAGGGATAGAAAAACCCATGAGCCAGTCAACATAGTCGGGTTTGAAAATTGCTTTTTATGCCGCATTTGCATTCCGTGCATTCCGTGCATGCCAGAATGGCTGTTCAAGTTGCCAGAATCCAGAATGTAATCTAACGCATTGTTTATTAAACCAGACTATTATTTTCGCCTTTTATGTAGACGATATGTC
>JBCKWP010000092.1:0-6279 GCA_038922455.1 Methylobacter sp.
ATTGCATGACGGTACCCGCTGTCAGCGAGGTGTTCTTCTTGCAGCTCCTGCAACGCAGTACGATGGAAGTGCGGGTTGCGAAACGATACGGTTCGCCGACCACCCCACAATGCGAGCAGATGAAGCCGTTTGCCCAGCACAAGGACTCAAGGTAAGCGGCGCAGGCTTCCTCGCTTGGAAAGAATCATTGAAACTCGGGAAGGGATGTCGGGAATTTACGCGTGTTCACGTTGTTACAATAAGCAGACCTTGTCATTTTGTCAAGCAACCGGATAAGCATGGTATCTACTTTAAATTCCAGGGTAAAAGTTGTTTTTTAAAAACTAAATTATTTAATAATCATATCTCTAGTAATTCTGCATGTGCAGTTTACCCCGCTTTTTAAAGTAGATACTAAGTAGGCGCCAGGTCGTACATTGCGGGTAGTGGCTGTTCAGCGGCTCATAATCACCAGGGGGATTTCCTGCAAGGGCACGACCCTTTTTGCTGCGCCCAGCTTGATCGCTTCTTTCGGCATACCGAACACCACGCAGGTGCGTTCATCCTGCGCCACCGTGACTGCGCCAGCGTCGAGCATTTCTTTCAAGCCGCGCGCGCCGTCGTCGCCCATGCCGGTCATGATGATGCCGGTGGCGTTTTTCCCGGCGAACTTGGCCACTGAGCGAAATAGCACATCCACCGATGGACGGTGCCGGTTGACCAGCGGACCATCAACCACCTCAACATGATAGTAGGCGCCGCTGCGCTTGAGCAGCATGTGCTTGCCGCCCGGGGCAATGAGGGCCAGACCGGGAATGACACGATCATTGGTTTTGGCTTCCCTCACCTCAATCTGGCACAGACCATTGAGCCGTTCCGCGAATGAAGCGGTGAATTTTTCAGGCATGTGCTGCACGATGACGATGCCCGGGCTCACCCGGGGCAATGCCGTCAATACGACTTCGAGCGCCTGGGTGCCGCCGGTGGAGGTGCCGATGGCGACAATGCGCTCGGTGGTCTGCGCCATGGCGTGGCTGGTTGCGGGCAGTATCGCGTCGGCACTGAGCTTGGCAGCCACTGGCAAGGGTGCGTCGGCACTTCTGGCTCGACCCAGACGGCTGACATTGGCTTGGGCGGCCGCCCTGACGGCAGCCACCAGCTCGCTGGATGATGCCTGTAGAAAGCTTTTCAGCCCGATCTTGGGTTTGGTGATGATTTCGACCGCCCCGGCGGCTAGAGCCTGCATGGTGGTCTCGGCCCCCTTTTCCGTGAGCGTAGAGCAGATCACCACCGGGGTGGGATGCTCGCCCATGATTTTCTTGAGGAAGGTGATGCCGTCCATGCGCGGCATTTCTACGTCCAGCACAATCACGTCGGGCCAGGCGCGTCTGAGTTTTTCCAGTGCAAAAATGGGGTCGGAGGCAGCACCAATCACTTCGATGTCCGGCTCGCCATCCAATATGGCCTGCAGTACCTGGCGTACCACGGCTGAATCATCAACCAGTAACACCTTAATTTTTTTCATGAATACTCTTTTCTTTGAAGTATTTTTACTACTGGGGGTTTCTTCACCCAGGCATAGCCGCTCCAGATATCGAAGATGACTTCGCGGTGGCCGTCTCCACCTAAATCCTGAGCCTCAACCTTAAAGCCGAGCTTTTCAACAAGCGAGTGGGCGATGGCCATGTTCTTATCTGGTACGCTAGTGGCGGACTTGTGCGTTCCTTTGTTTCTCACGCTTGGAAACATATTGCCTGCCCCAAACAGTTTGACACGGTATTCGGCAGGGTGTGTCTTAACCGCGCGGATTTCCTGTATGAACATTTGCATGGCTTCATCGGCATAGCGACCATCGAGCGAGTCTGCCGCCGCACTGGATCGGGATGGCAGCATGTAGTGGCACATGCCGCCGAGCAGTCGTGTCGGGTGCCACATTGTGATCGAGACGCATGAACCGAGGATGGTGCGGATGCGCGTGTTCTCATCGGCAAAGTAGAAGTCACCCGGCTGCAGGAATATTTCGATGACATGAGCCGGTTTCTTCATGGCTTACGGTAGGTGGATGGTGTGATTAATTTCAGACCGTCCGTGATGCCGTTGAGGCTTTCCGAATGACTGACGAAGAAATAACCACCCTGCTTGAGCAAGGGCAATATGCGTGCGACCACCTCGCGTTTGGTGTCCATATCGAAATAAATCATGACGTTGCGCAGAAAGATCACGTCGAACTCGCCAATCTTGGGCAAGGCATTATTCAGGTTGATTTGCATAAACTGCACCCGCTCGCGCAAGTTGCGCCCGATCAGGAAGGTGTCTTCCTGGGAGCCGGTGCCCTTGAGGCAGTGCTTGGAGAGTTGGTGCTTCGGAATGTGGCTGGCCCGCTCCATGGGATAGTGGCCGTGGCGGGCTGTTTCCAGCACGCGACTGCTGATGTCGGAGGCCACGATTTCCCATGGCGTGCTCGCCAGCCCGTCCGCCAGCGTCATGGCCAGGCTGTAGGGCTCCTCGCCGCTGGAACTGGCCGCGCTCCACAGGCGAAACGTCCGACCCGGCTGCGCATTCGGCAAAACCTGCATGCGCATAAAGTCGAAATGCTTGGGTTCGCGAAAAAAATAGGTTTCGTTGGTGGTGAGCAGGTCGAGCGCGGTTTGCAATTCAACCGCCTCCGTGGCTTGCATGATCAGGCGAAAATAATCGCCAAAGCTGCCGAGGCCGCGCTGGCGCAGTCTTTTGGACAGGCGGCCGGAAACCAGTGCCTGTTTGCTGGAGGCCAGGCTGATGCCGGAGGTGCGGTGCAGCCAGGTCCGAAATTGTTCAAACTCAACGTCCTTTAGTTCTAAAGCTTGCACATTTAGCACCAAGAGTTGTATGGCGTGTTGCGGGCGCGGCAACGAGGCCGCGCCAATGCATTGGGTGAGGGATGGCCAATTTGTATCAAGCGGCAACACTCTCTGAACTGCCCGCCGCCTGCGTCAGCATGACCATCTCATCGACCGAGAGCACGCGGTCGGCATTGAGGATGATGACGAACTTGCCGCCCACCTTGCCCATGCCGCTGATGAAGTCGGTGCGGATCTTTGCGCCAAAAGAGGGTGGAGGTTCGATCTCGCTGGCGGCAATGGCCAGCACTTCGGAGACCGAGTCCACCACCACGCCCACGTCCCTCCTCTCTCCGTCCGCTTCCACCTCCAGGATCACGATGCAACTACGCCGCGTGATCTCAGACGATTCTCGGCCAAAACGTGCCAACAAATCCACCACCGGCACTACCGCGCCGCGCAGATTGATCACTCCGCGGATGAACCTTGGCATCATCGGCACGGCGGTCAGACTGCCGTATTCGATGATTTCCTTGATGCCCAAAATGCTGATGGCAAACATCTCGCCGCCGAGCAGAAAGGTCAGATACTGTGCATCTTCCTGATGTTGCACGGCCACCGCCGTGCCGTTTGTTTTGACTAGTGCTCCCATGATGATCTCCCCTTATTCCAAATTCAAACAAAAGTAATTATGGTCGGGTTACGCTACGCTAACCCGACCGACGGGAAATCGGAATTAAAACCGTGTGAACTCTGCTTCATTGGGGGCGCCCGCAGTGTGCGTGTCGCCAGCCGGCTTGGCCTGGCGACCCATCTTGGCAGCACTCGCTGCAACCTTGCTCGCGGCCGCCTTTGCTGGGCTGGCGCCAGTACCGGACTCCACCTTGAAGAACTCCATGATCTGTTGCAACTGTATGGCCTGGCTACTCATCTCTTCCGATGTGGCGGCCAACTCCTCGGAGGCCGAGGCGTTTTGCTGGGTGATCTGGCTCAACTGACTCATTGCCGTGTTGATCTGACCCACGCCGGAAGACTGCTCCTGCGAGGCTGCACTGATTTCTTGCACTAAATCCGAGGTCTTGTTGATGGACGGCACTATCTCGTCGAGCAGCTTGCCCGCCCGCTCGGCCATTTCCACACTACTGGAGGACAGCTCGCCGATTTCCTGCGCCGCCACCTGGCTGCGCTCGGCCAGCTTGCGCACCTCGGCAGCTACCACGGCAAAGCCCTTGCCATGCTCACCAGCACGCGCCGCTTCAATCGCCGCATTGAGCGCTAACAGGTTGGTCTGGTAAGCGATGTCGTCGATGATACTGATGCGCTTGGCAATCTGCTTCATGGCGTCCACGGTCTGCTTGACCGCGTCGCCACCTTCGCCGGCTTCCTTGGAGGCTTTAGCGGCCATGCCATCAGTGATTTGGGCGTTCTCGGTGTTCTGGTTGATGGAGGCGCTCATCTGCTCGACCGAGGCGCTGGTTTCTTCCACGCTGGCGGCTTGCTCGCTGGTGGCTTGGCTGATGGACTGGGCCGTGGCACTAATTTCTTCAGCGGCGCTGGCCAGACTATCGGCGGTGCCGCGTACGTTGGTCACGATACTGGACAGCGACTCCACAGTGCTGTTAAGCGCATCCCGAGCCTGCCCGAACACACCGGGATATTCTTTGTCGATCTGCTGGGTGAGATCCCCCGCCGCCAGCGCGTTGGCCACGCGAATGACATCGTTCAGGCTGGGTTCCGTCACGTCGGAGATTAGGTTGATATTTTCTGCAATTACCTTGAAGAAACCCTCCTTGCCGTTCATGTCCACGCGCTTGCTGAAGTCCCCGTTGACTGCAGCTTCCGCGATGCCCGTCACTTCTTTTTCAGTTGCCACTTCCAGCGTGCGGTCATTCCATTCAACCACAGCTCCAAGCCGCTCCCCTTTGTCATTGATAACCGGATTGGCCATCAGGCCAAAGGTGCGCCCGCCCATCATGATTTGTGTTTTAAAGACGCTGGTAAAGGTGGCCAGCAGATTTTTCTGATGCGCCGGATTTTTGTGGAAACCGTCAATATTGAATCCCATCAGATTGGCGACGCTGAAATTCGGCAGCTCTTTACGAATGTCGCTTTCTGCGTTGGTCATCATCGCCACGACAGATTTGTTCATGTAGATGATGTCGCGCTCATTGTTGGCAATCATCACATTGGTGGCGACATTGTCCAGTGCGATTCTGATGCGGGTGTTGTCGTTGGCCAGTGTCACTTCTATTTCGCGCGCCGCCAGTTTCTCGCTTTCAGCTGCCAGTTCCAGCGTGCGGTCAGTCCATTCAACTGCCGCTCCAAGCCGCTCCCCTTTGTCATTAAGAACCGGATTGGCCACCAGGCCAAAAGTTCGCCCGCCCACCACGATGTTTGTTTTAAAGACGTTGGTAAAGGTGGACAGCAAATTCTTCTGGTGTGCCGGGTTTTTATGAAATCCGTCGATGTTAGTGCCGATCAGCTTGGACGCATTGAAATTCGGCAGCTCTTTACGAATGTCGCTTTCTGCGTTGGTCATCATCGCCAGTACAGAACTGTTCATATAAATGATGTTGCGGTTGTTGTCGGCGATCATCACACCCGTGGATACATTATCCAGGCCGATTTTGATGCGCGTTATTTCATCTGCGGCGCGCTTGGCATCGGATACCTCAAAGCCCATGCGAATCTGCAAGGACTTCGTGGCATACAGCAGCTTGCCGACCTCGTCGTCGTGCTCCACCTCGATTTTGTTGGTATAACGCCCTTGGGCAATGTCGTTAATCTGGCTGCTGGCTAACTGTATGGTGTTGAGCATGCTGCGGATCAGGCCCAGACCGACCCACGTAAGCATTCCGATTCCAAACAAAACGCTGACAGCTATCAGATTGCGCAGGTCTTGGTTGGGAATATTGTAAAAACTCAGTGCGCCGGCAACGATGGGCAAAACCGCCCCCATCGCCACCATAAACTGTAGTCGCGCCTTGATGGATGCGTTTAGCAACCAACTGAACCGATCCAGCACGCTTGACTTGACTGCCTTGCCTTCCTGAACGCGTAGATTGCCCTGCTTGCCTTCCTTGAACAACTGATAGGCCGCCGCATGTGCCTCGATCATCGCACGCGACGGTTTGGTGCGCACTGACATATAACCCACCACCGAACCGCCTTCGCGGATCGGTGTGGCGTTTGCCAGCACCCAGTAGAAATCTCCATTCTTACAGCGGTTCTTCACGAAGCCTGTCCACGGCTTACCCGCCTTTAACGTATTCCACAGGTCGGCAAACGCCTCCTCCGGCATGTCCGGGTGGCGCACTAGGTTGTGCGGCTGCCCGATCAGCTCCGCCTCGGTAAAGCCGCTGATGCGCTTAAAATCCTCATTGACATAAGTGATGATGCCTCTCTGATCGGTCTTGGAAACAATCAAATCACTTTCCGACAGCACATACTCGTTGCTGGTAACTGGCATATTGGTACGCAT
>JBCKWP010000093.1:0-6253 GCA_038922455.1 Methylobacter sp.
GGTAATATTAAGCTGTCCGGCGATAAGTTCGGCATCGCCGCCGGTCATAATCAAGTGCATAGTGCCGGACTGTTTTGCCAGCACCTGCTCAATCAAGCCGATGGCCGCCATCAAGGTGCCGCTGTAAATTGCTGCCTCGGTAAAATTAGCCAGACCGAGTGTATGGCCGGTTTCATCAAATGGCAACGTCTCGGTTCCCTGAGCCAGCGAATTTTTCATCAGCGTCAGACCGGGGCAAATCAAACCGCCTTGATGCTTGCCGTCGGCATCAATCAAATCCACGGTAATTGCGGTTCCGCAATCGACTATGCAGGCTGCGTTTTGATACTGCTGCCAGACGGCAACTAAAGACAGCCAGCGGTCGACGCCCAGTTTTTCCGGGTGCTCATAAGCATTGGTCACCCCGAAAGCCTGCGCCTGGGATTTAACCAAGATAATATCACTATCAAGCCAAAGTTCACGCGCTACCAATTGCACCTGTTCGAGCAGCTGGTTTGCACCCACACAAGAAATGACAATCCGCCTAGGGTGATATTTACCGCCCCAGAGTTTAATCAATTCATCCCGATTAATCATGTCATTAACCAGCGGCTGACCGGGTATGATTTGACCGCCCATCGTCATCGCCCATTTTAGCCGGGTATTACCCATATCGATCAGTAGGTTCATGGTAACGGCGCACTATTAAAGCTGACTTCGCCAGAGGCAAAGGCCTGCACACTGCCATCGGGACGTTCAATCAACAACATGCCGTTATCGTCGATGCCCCGCACGATGCCCTCGAATTGCTGCGAGCCGATAAACAGGGTCGCCGCTTTGCCGGTCAGGCAATCATAATCGCGCCATTCATCGAGATAAGCTTTAATGCCTAGGCTTTCATATTCGGCAAGCACCGGCAGCAGATGATTTAACAAGGTGCCGGCCAATTTATTCCTGAACAGTCGGTTTTGCCCGGTGATTTTAGTCAAATCAGTCCAGGCTTGAGTAATGCCTTGGGATTCCATCTCCGGCACATACAGATTCAAGCCCAAGCCGATAACGGCGCTGCACGGGCCATCGGTCTCACCCGAGACTTCGACCAGAATGCCGCCCAGTTTCTTGCCTTGGCTGACAATGTCATTAGGCCATTTAAGGCCTATGTCATCAATTTGATGCTGTTTTAAAGCCCTGATCACCGCCACGCCGATAGCCAGGCTCAAACCTGAAATTGCCCCCGGCCCCTGCTGAAAGCGCCAGAGTATAGATAGGTAGATGTTGCTGCCGTAAGGCGAAACCCAATGCCGCCCTCGCCTGCCTTTTCCCGCAGTTTGGTATTCTGCAAAACAGACTGTGCCTGACAGCGCATTATGTTGTGAGCGTTCCACTAAATAACGGTTAGTCGAATCGATTTGATCGTGAATTTCGAGCGAGGTGATTAATGCGCCGGTCTGCTCGTCAACGGCGGCATTGATTTTTGACGCTACCAACAATTCCAGGGATTTATCCAGTCGATAACCTTTACCGCTGACTGCCGAGTGTTGCAGACCCAATTCGCCCAAGCCGTGCAGCTGTTTCCACACGGCTGAACGGCTGATACTTAGCGCCACGGCCAATTCAGTGCCGGAATGGAATTCTCCGTCAGCCAATAGGGTAAGGATTTTTTTTTGGTTATCTGAAATATTCACAATCTGCTTAACATTAATCCTGATTAGAAACAGTCTTCAGCTGGATGCTCCGCCGCCTTCAATTGACGGCTTTCCACTTAAACCGGGACATTAATTGCCAGCCTGTTTTTTATCCCTGATCTGCTGCAATTGCTTTTTGACCACAAGAGTGCGATTAAAGGTGATGCAAACCTATGGAGCCTGTTAAATTTTTGATCTACATTTTACCAAAATCATACAGAATTATAAGGGACAGGCCGGAATAAGACCACCCAAGCCCATCTTGAGCCTCATTCGACAAGCTCATGACAGGCTTTGGCTGCGCTCAGGAGAGTTTTGTCGAAGGGCGTAGCGCGAGGTGGCGCTGCCTACAAGGACAGATATTTTCATGGTTTCCCGCTCCGGCGTCACTGCCATTCAGTTAAGGATTTAACATATTGTGGGCGCGAATTTATTCGCGCCTTTTAAACTTATACTGCGCGAATAAATTCGCGCCCACGACATTTAACCCTAATTATTTTTAGCTTAACTTAAGGGCAGTGACGCTCCGGTGTGGGAACTATGAATCCACCCATCCGAATTGATTACGATAACGGGATGACTAAACCGGCATTAAATCTGTAAAATAGCGGTTTTTTATCGTTCATCTCCTTAAAACATCATGCGTACTACTCAATTCCCGCTCAATACCGTTAAAGAAACACCGGCTGATGCTGAAATAGCCAGCCATCAACTGATGATCCGCGCAGGCCTTATCCGCAAACTGGCCGCCGGTCTTTACACTTGGTTACCCTTGGGGCTGCGGGTGATGCGCAAGGTCGAGAAAATCACCCGTGAGGAAATGGAAAAAACCGGCGCGTTGGAAGTGTTAATGCCCGGTCTGCAACCCGCCGAGCTGTGGCAGGAAACCGGCCGCTGGGAACAATACGGACCGGAACTGGCGCGGTTAAAAGACCGTCACGGCCGCGATTTTTGCCTAGGCCCCACTCACGAAGAAATCATTACCGATCTGGCGCGTAACGAGATCAAAAGCTACAAGCAGCTGCCGATCACTTATTATCAAATCCAGTCCAAGTTCCGCGATGAAATCCGTCCCCGTTTCGGGGTGATGCGTTCGCGCGAATTTATTATGAAAGACGCCTATTCCTTTCATTTGGATCAGGAATCTTTGCAGATCACTTACGATGAGATGTATCAGGCTTACACCAACATTTTTAATCATTTGGGCTTAAAGTTTCGCGCGGTGATCGCCGATTCCGGCTCAATCGGCGGGGCAATATCGCATGAGTTTCATGTGCTGGCCGATACCGGCGAAGATGCGATTGCCTTCTCAACCGACAGCGACTATGCCGCTAATGTTGAAAAAGCCGAAGCGTTGATGCCTGTCGGCTCTCGTGGCCCCGCTACCGAACCCTTGACGCTGATCGATACGCCCAATCAACACAGCATCGAAGAAGTCTGCGGCTTTTTAAATATCCCCGCCACGCAATGCCTTAAGACTTTGATTGTAAAAGGTGAAGGCGATACACTGGTTGCGCTGCTATTAAGAGGTGACCATAACCTTAACGAAATTAAAGCGATAAAAATTGACGGCATCGCCTCCCCACTTGAATTTGCCAGCGATGAGCAAGTGGGCAGCGTCTGCAACAGCAAACCCGGCTCTATCGGGCCGATAGGCTTAAACATCAAGATTATTGCCGACCGTAGCGTGACTTTGATGTCCGATTTCATTTGCGGCGCGAACCAGGACGGCAAGCATTATCAAAGCGTCAACTGGGAACGCGATTTGCCAACCCCTGATCACGTTGCCGATCTGCGTAGAGTGGTTGAAGGCGATCCCAGCCCAGACGGCAAGGGCCAAATCACGCTGGCTCGCGGCATTGAAGTCGGGCATATTTTCCAGCTGGGCACTAAATACAGCGAGGCGATGAAAGCCGGTGTCATCAACGAAGGCGGCAAGCACCAAATCATGACCATGGGTTGTTACGGCATCGGTATTTCCCGCGTGGTCGCCGCCGCCATCGAACAGAATCATGACCATAAAGGCATCATCTGGCCAGCCAATCTTGCGCCGTTTCAGGTGGCGTTGTGCCCGATGAACATGCACAAATCCGAGCGCCTGAAAGTAGCTTCTGAAAAGTTATACCAGGAGCTGCTGGCGGCCGGAATCGAGGTGTTATTCGATGACCGGAAAGTGCGCGCCGGTTTTATGTTTTCCGACATGGAACTGATCGGCATCCCGCACTGCATCGTAGTCGGCGATCGCGGCCTGGATTCCGGCACGGTTGAATACAAAGCCAGAACGGCTGAAGCCAACGAGGAAATTCCGTTTGCGGATATTATTGATTTTCTAAAGGCGAAGTTGGCTGTAACTATTTAGCAGTCATTAAGGTTATTTTTCCTGCACTGTAGCAACTCCTACAGTGGAATTTTTATTGCCGCCCAATCAAATTCAACGTCCTTTCCGGCAGGCATTCTGTGGTTGCCCCTTCCAGATGCAAGCGTGCGTCTTCATGTACGGTGGTCATGAACCGGATCAACTGCATCTCGTGGTGCATTTTCCGTTCAAAATCTTCCGCTTCCCACATTTGATTCAACAAATATTTCGCATGATGATGAATGGTGAAGGCAACCGCCTCGGGCAAATGGGTATAGCTGGCCTGAATTGACGATTTAAGTTGATCCAGTGAGGCAAGATACTGTTTATAGTCTTTAACATCCTGCTTGCACTGGGTCTTGAACATCGACAGTTCGGCGTCGTGTTTAGTCTTCAGCAGGCTGATGTCGTGCTCCAATCGCACGATTCTCTTTTTTAATTCGGCTTCAAGGGTTTTTTCGGCCAAGACGCTGGCATGCTTGAGTTTTATCTGGTCACTATGATTAGCCAGATGCCATTTCAAGTTTTCATCTTTAACCGAATGAAGCAGGTTAACGATATTTAAAATCCAGTTTTTTAAAAGAGTCATACGCTAAACAAGGTTGGCGATTTTTTGCTGCAATTTTAACAACGCTTCAATGTCCTGTTGCTTGCGGTAGCGGGCATTGTCTTGTTGCAATTGCTGGTAAGCCGTTTCCGGCAATTTGGTTTTATTTGCCAGCAGGTCTTGATTGATTGATAGGGATAACAAGCGAATATGCTTACGGTTATTAAACGTTAACAGGCGTTTTCTGTTCAATTCATTGATGTACTTTACCTTCATCGTCTTGAAATAAAACAAGCGTTTAACTTGATCCTGGCGAGTCTGAACAAACCACAACCGGCGCTGTGCCCGCTGTTTGGCCGAAAAATAATCTATGGCTGAGCGGCCAATGGCTTTGGAAACACCCAATAATCCAGCCATGGCTAACACCGCAAACGCGCTTAACAGCATCGCCGTGCCCAGCATAGTTAATACACTCGGCAAACCGGGTACAGCTAACCACAGCAACAGCTCTGCTAATAAAAACATCGGTAATGAGGCCAAAACCAACAACAGGGAAATTCTAATAATCACAGTGAACGCCCGAAAGTAAAATGCTGTCTTTTTGGAGGTGTTGCGTATTGTACTGAACTTTTATCCTGACCGGCAAAATCAGCTTTCGGAGATTGGAACGATGCCCTACGGTTGACTGACAAACGTCGCCAACTGTTCATCATAGAGTGCGGCGATTAAATTGGCCTGATAAACCATGCCCATGAGGCGATTCTCGTCATTCACTATCGGAATTTGCCGAAAGCCTTGTGTGGACATTAATGAAATCAGGTCGGCGATATGGGCGCTTTCAGGCAATACCATAACCGGACTGGTCATCATGTGGCCGACTGATTCCGGTTTATCGGTTGATACGTCCGGCGTACGGCGTATAAATGCCCGGAATTTTTCCTGCAAATTTTCATAGGCGCTAAGGTTAATAAACTTAAAAAAGTCATTCCAGGTAATGATTCCAATCACTCGTCTGGCTCTGTCAATAACCGGCATGGACTTGAGTTTTTGCTTATGCATGATATTCCAAGCTTCCTCAACTTCCGTCCCGTATTCAACAGCCGGTACATTTCTGACCATAATATCCGCACAGGTAATATTGCCCTTAAAGCGTTTAAAGCTTCGCGCTTGTGCATCGGTAAGCAGTTTACCCAGGTCTCCCGGCGAAACATCCATAAACATATCCATGTTTTCCAGCGCCAGTGTCAAATCCTGATCCGAAATGCCGGTTTGTTGGGCAGGCTTAACAAGAGTATTTTTATTGCTTGGAACTGTCGGATACCCATGCCGTAACACCCAGCGATTAATGGCTATCGCCATAACCAGCAAGATCGACGCATTTAAGCCCACCGGCATCAGCACGAAACCGTACCCCAAAGAATCAATAAGTTCGCCGGACAAAATGGGGGCAATCGCAGTCGCAGCGCCCGGAGGATGCAGGCAACGCAGCAACAGCATCGCAAAAACACTGCCCCCAACAGCACAGGCCGAAGCTATTGCTGTATCGGCGATCCACTGAGCGCAAGCGACACCGATAATAGCGGATACCATTTGTCCGCCAAAAAACGGCCAAGGTTGCGCCAATGGGCTGTGAGGAATAATAAATAGAATAACCGCAGATGCCCCCATGGAGGCAACAACAATGGG
>JBCKWP010000094.1:0-6185 GCA_038922455.1 Methylobacter sp.
AAGCCCTGACCTTGTCTTTTTACAATGCCATCCTCGTAAGACTGCGGTTTCTCAGGGATGTTATCCCTACGCTGAATAGTTATTCATATTTTACTTTAATTTTACGATATGTGCTCAGACAGGGGCTTTTCAGCCTGCAACCAAGCCAATACTCCCTCCCCTGCAACACGCCCACCGGCAAAACAGGCGGTCAGCAAATAGCCACCGGTCGGCGCTTCCCAGTCCAGCATTTCACCGGCGCAGAACACGCCCGGCATCGAACGTATCATTAACCGCTGGTCGAGCGCTGCAAAGCTAACGCCGCCCGCGCTGCTGATCACCTCATTAATCGGCCTTGCCGCCACCAGCTTAACCGGCAGCGCCTTAATGACTTCGCAAAGCTGAAGCGGATCATCAAAATCCGCCTTCGATAAAACTTCCCGTAGCAAAGCGGCTTTTAGGCCATCAATGCCGATACGTTTACGAAGATGATTGGCCATACTGAGCTTGCCGCGCGGCTGCGAAACCCTGTCGATCAGGAACTGCTGGTCTTTACCGGGAGCTAGGTCGAGATAAATCAACGCCGTACCGGTCGCTGCAATCTGTTCGCGCAACAACGCAGACATCTGATAAATCAAGCTACCCTCGACACCGTTTTCCGTCACTAGCAACTCGCCCGTCTGGCAAAATTCAGCCCCGGAGGAACCGGTAAAAGACGCCCGCACCGATTTCAAAGGCTGTCCGGCAAACCGGCTGCGGAAAAACTCGCTCCAGCTTACGTCAAACCCGCAGTTTGAAGACTGTAGCGGCTCAACTTGAACTCCTCGTCGAACCAGCAACGACACCCATGCGCCGGTAGAGCCCAGCTGCGGCCAACTGCCGCCGCCCATCGCTAGCACCACCGCATCGGCGTTGACGGTTTTCTCACCCTCCGGCGTTGAAAGCAGCAGCATTCCATCGCCCCAGCCCAGCCAGCGATGGCGCATATGAAAGCTGACGCCGTCTGCACGCAACCGATGCAGCCAGGCACGCAGCAACGGCGCGGCTTTCATATCGGCTGGAAACACTTTGCCAGACGAACCGATAAACGTCCCGATGCCTAAACCCTGAACCCATGCCCGTAAAGCCTCGGAGCCAAAAGCATCCAGCAGCGGCTTGATCTGGGCTTGGCGGGAACCGTAGCGGGACAAAAACTTATCGAACGGCTCGGAATGGGTGATATTCATGCCGCCTTTTCCAGCCATCAGGAATTTTCGCCCCACGGACGGCATCGCATCGTAAAGGTCGACCTTCACGCCCGCTTGGCTTAACACTTCCGCCGCCATGAGTCCGGCGGGACCGCCGCCGATAACCGCAACGGTTCGGTGGTCGCATAACTTTATCGACACGTTTTTAATCGTCCTACTCGCCACACACTATTTTTTCCCATTACTTATAGAGTATCTGCCTAACAAACGGAGGGCATTATACAATATCGGCAACCGCCAAATTCATAATATCAAACCCTATAGGCCTAAAAACCATGAATCCTGTTAATTCCAACATTTTTAAAAACATACCTGATCAACTACCGGAAGAACTGTTTGAAGGTATTTTCAAGCGAGATGATATTCAGCTTGAGCGCATTATCTCCAAAGGCCATAGCACACCCGCCGGGCAATGGTACGATCAGGAGTGGGATGAATGGGTCATGCTGCTACAGGGCGAGGCGATTATCCTTTACGAAAACGACCAGCAAACCTTGCATTTAATGCCCGGCGACTACCTGCTAATTCCGGCGCATACCCGGCACCGGGTCGAATGGACTCCGCCCGGACTAAACACTATCTGGCTGGCTGTCCATCTGCACTGAGTTAACCCGCGCCGCTGCAATCACCGCTTGACCTAATGCCAAGCCGCCGTCGTTCATCGGATAGCGTTGCGGCGACAGCACGGTTTTACCGGATTTCCGCAATTGCTCGGACACCGCTTCCAACAGCAAGCGATTTTGAAATACGCCGCCGCTGAGCACGATGCTGTCAATGCCGGTTTGGCGGCTGAGATCGTTCAACAGACTGACTGTCGCGTCGGCAAGACTATGGTGGATGCGGGCGGCAATGCGGGCTTTATCGACATCGTGTTTCAGGTCATCCAGCACGGCTTGCCATAATCCTTGCCAACTTAACACCGACGAGCCTCCTTCGCTACGGTCGATTGCCCAGGCTTGCGGGTAAGGCTTTTCGCCAGCAAACACAGGCGTTGCCAATATCTCCAGCGCAATCGCAGCTTGGCCTTCGTACCAAACCTGTTCGCTATGCAGACCGAGTACTGCGGCGAACGCATCAAACCAGCGACCGCACGAAGTGCTAAGCGGCGAGTTGATATTTTTGCCGATCATCGTCGCCAATGTCGCCAGCGGCTTGCTTGCCAGCAGCTTGATAATATCCAGCTCGGCATAGTCCTGTTGCAGCGTTTGCCAGTCGAAATAATGCAGCAGTTGCGCATACGTGTTGCGCCAGGGTTCGCGCATCGCCTGTGCGCCGCCGGGTAAAGCTATAGGCTGGAAATGGCCGAGCCGGGTATAGTTTTTGTAATCACCCAACAGAAATTCACCGCCCCATAATTCGCCGTCATCGCCCATGCCTAGCCCGTCGAAAATCGCAGCCAATACCGGCGGCGCATCCAAAGCGACGCCGTGTTCGGCCAGACAAGCGGCCAGATGGGCATGATGATGTTGCACCGGCACTAAAACCGCCGCTTCGGTTTCGGCCAACGTTTTGCCGTATTGTGCCGATAAATAGCCCGGATGGTTATCGACGGCAATGCATTGGGGTTTGAAACCATACAACTGCCGATACAGATCGATAGCCTTGCGGTAATCAACCTGCACGGCGGCATAAGCCAGATCGCCGATATGCTGAGAAACGACAGCTTGGCCGTTTTTGAGCAGACAAAAACTGTTCTTAAGCTCCGCGCCCATCGCCAGGATATTATCGGCTTGCTCAAAACCAGACGGCAGCACTAAGGCTTCCGGGCTGTAACCCCTCGCCCGGCGCAGCAAGCGAATTTTTCCGTCCATCATCCGCGCCACCGAATCGTCCAACCGATTGACAATGTCCCGGTCATGCAACAGCCAATAATCGGCCAACTCTTTTAGCTTTTCCCTCGCCTCGTCGTTGCAGGTGCATTGAGGTTCGTCGCTGATATTGCCGGAAGTCAGCACAATGGGCGCATCCAAATCCTGCAATAACAGCGTGTGCAGCGGCGTGTAGGGCAGCATGAAACCGAGCTTGTCATCGTTCGGCGCGACGTATGGGGCAAGCATTTCACCCTGCGCGGTCAGCAGCACTATCGGCGCGGCTTTGTCGTGCAGGGCTAGATTTTCCTGCTCATTCACGATTGCATAGCGGGCGATAGTTTCTATATTCCTAGCCATCAATGCAAACGGCTTGGCGTAGCGGCGCTTGCGTTCGCGCAACCTTGCAACCGCATCCGCATCGGCCGCGTTGCAGGCCAGATGAAAACCGCCCAGGCCTTTGATCGCGACGATGTAGCCTTGCCGGATCAGTTCGGCGGTGCGGCTAATCGGATCGTCACAGTCCATTTGTTGGCCGTGCCGGTCTTCCAACCAAACCTTGGGCCCGCAGTCCGGGCAGCAGTTGGCTTGGGCATGGAAGCGGCGGTCGGCGGGGTCGTCGTATTCCTGCTTGCATTGCGGGCACATCGCAAATTCCGCCATGCTGGTATGATTGCGGTCGTAAGGCACGCGCCGGATGATCGATAAGCGCGGCCCGCAGTGTGTGCAGTTGGTGAACGGATAACGGTAGCGTCGGTTGTCGGGATCGGCGATGTCGGCAAGACAATCGGCGCAAGTTGCGGCATCGGCGGCGAGAGGTGTTTCAACGCCATTATGCTGGCTGGCGACAATGCAAAACTCATCATTTTGAGGCTGCACGTCCAGTGCTTGCACCTCCAGATTGTCAATCCTAGCCAGCGGCGGTTTGTTTAGTGGTATTTGCCGAATGAAAGCATCAAGGTCATTAGCATTACCGAAGGCATGAATCATCACTCCCAGTCCATCGTTCCAGACTTCCCCGATCAGCCGGTGTTGTTTTGCCAGATGCCAGATCATCGGCCGAAAACCGACGCCCTGCACCACGCCGCGTATCCGAATCGCCTTACCCGGCATCAGCAAATACGCGGCAACTGCTCACCGACCGGCCAATCGACAATGCGGCGACCGCCGAAAGCCGTGGTCATTTGCACGAAACCGTGCTTATCGGCAATCACCTCGCCGATGATCGCTGCATCGCCGCCCAGCGGATGTTGTCGCATCACCGCCAACAATTCATCGGCGACAGCAGCAGCGCAAATGCACACCAGCTTGCCTTCGTTGGCGACATACAGCGGGTCTAAACCCAGGATTTCACAGGCAGCTTTGACTTCGGATTTGATCGGTATCCGTGTCTCGTCGATGATCATGCCGACGCCGGATTGCTGCGCCAGCTCGTTCAACGCCGTCGCCAAACCGCCTCGAGTCGGGTCACGCAAACAAAAGATGTCGGCGGGCGCTGCGGCAACCATATCGGCAACCAAACCATTCAACGCGGCGGAATCGGAAACAATCGTGGTGTCGAATTGCAGGTTTTCCCGCCCAGCCATGATCGCGACGCCATGATCGCCGATCGAGCCGCTAAGCAAAATCGCACAGCCCGGTTGCGCGCGGTCGCCTGAGATATTGACGCCCTCCGGCACGATGCCGACGCCGGTCGTGGTAATGAACACGCCGTCGCCCTTGCCGCGCTCCACCACCTTGGTATCGCCGGTGACGACAGGCATACCGGCGCGCTTGGCAGCGGCGGCCATGCTGATGACGATTTTTTCCAGATCGGCCAGCGGAAAACCTTCTTCCAGAATGAAGCCCGCCGCCAAGTAAAGAGGCTTTGCGCCGGACATCGCTACATCATTAACAGTGCCGTGCACCGCCAACGAGCCGATGTCGCCGCCCGGAAAAAACAACGGCGAAATCACATGACCGTCGGTGCTGATAACCAGCCGTCCGGCAGGCACGGTAAAAAGTGCCTGATCGTTGCGCTGGCGCAGCAAGTCGTTGTCGAAATGTTTGATAAACAACTCGTCGATCAGCTGAGCCATCGCCCGTCCGCCGCCGCCGTGGCTTAGATCCACTTTACCGGTTGCTATATTTAATTTTGTTGTATAAGGGTTAGGCATGGGAATGTTTTTTGAAAACTAATTTTACAAATGGAACGCTGCTGATGACGCAAAAGAAGCGGAGTCTAAACTCAATACATGTTCAAACGAGAAAAATCTTATTGAACCATAAAATTATCAGTGTCGCCTCGGTAACTGCTCCTGCGTTACTCTACCTCCTGCATAACCTACAGAGATGTGGGGAATGCAGATATTGCAGGAGCAAATATCTGTCCATGCAGTCGTAGAGGCGCCTACTTTTGGCATCGGCGTTCCATTGGGTGGACTGAGCCGTGATCTACTTTTGCCAAGTTTCAAACACCTCAGTTAGATCAATCGCCAATTCAGGAAATAAATGCGGCGTAGCGATGTCATCATCCGTGTACATATGCTTAAGTTGGTAATGCCCATTATCATCCAGGACAAATTGATGAATCGCTTGGTCGTTAGGGTAAACGATCCAGTATTCTTGCACTCCAGTTTCTTGGTAAAGTTCATATTTGATTTGCATCTCCCGCTTGGAATTTCCTTTGGATAAAATCTCAATAATCCAATCGGGTGCACCGTTACAACCTTGTTCGTCCAAAATTTCAGGATTGCAAATAACGCTCAAATCAGGCTGTACCACGGTATGGATGTCTTGACTGGCTAATATGGATTTTTTACGGTCATATAAACGCACATCAAAAGGCGCAGCATAAACGCGGCATTTTTTATGTCTGAAAAAGTTGTGGAGCAATGTCGTTAAATTCGCAGAAATATCTTGATGCTTCACATTCGGCGCGGGTGACATCAACATGATTTTGCCTTTAATTAATTCAACGGCTTCGTCTAATTGCCATGTCAAATAATCGGCGTAACTGTAAATTCGATTTAAATCTAATTGCGATAATTGAGTGATTTTAGGCATGAGTTTGATCCTGTTTTATTCGATTTCTTTAGCCACTCTTTCGACAAGGACTCTCCTGAGCGCCGCCGAAGGGTTCTCCTGGGCGCAGTGCGAAGGGTAAAACCAT
>JBCKWP010000095.1:0-6017 GCA_038922455.1 Methylobacter sp.
TTTACAATTTTTAGCCTTAGAACCTTGAACCTTCCCCCTTTCACCTGATTTAATGATCCATCATATTAAGCGTGCAACGCGACATCTCATCTTCTGGTCATTGATCGCGACAGCTATCGGTTTGACGGGCGTGCGCCTTTTATTGTCGGGGGTTGAGCACTACAAGTCCGATTTGGCGGTTCGTATCAGTGAACTTGTCGGCACGCCGGTAACCATAGGCCGCCTAGGCGCAAAAATGCGCGGGTTTAGTCCTCAGTTGGTGTTAAAAGACATCGCTATGTCATCCGTCGATCCAACCAACAAAATCCCGGCGCTCCAGTTTAGGGAAATACGCTTAGGCCTTAATTTGCTGGAACTGCTGGTCAGCAGAGATTTGTTGTCATCGTCCTCGGTTGCCCTGGTGGGTGCGAAGCTGGTCATTAAACGGCAACAGGATGGCAGTATTGCCATTGTCGGCTTAAAAGCCGGTGACGGACAACCCCAATGGTTGTTGCAAGGCGGCTTATATGCAGTCCTGCACAGCGAAATTATCTGGCAGGATGAAACAAGTGATAGCCCGCCGTTGCTGTTCAAGGGGGTCGATCTGGCGATCATTAATGATGGCGAGCATCACCGGCTTAATATGTTGATCAAGTTGCCGGAAAAAGTCGGCAATACGTTAACCGTAGCTATGGACTTTAAAGGCAATGTTTTTGAGCCTGCAACTATTCAGGGGCGGGTTTATATCGATGGAAAAGCCGTTATATTGCCGGAATTGGCGACGCTCGGCTTATTTGACTTCCCCGCAGGGGATCAACTAAAGATCAACACAGGTACCGCCGACTTTAAAGTCTGGGGCGATTGGCGGCAATCGCAACTGGCGGCTATGGATGCAGCTGTGCAAATCCGACAGCTGGCGCTGGTTCGGCCAGGAAAGCCGGAATTTTCTGCCAAACAGCTCTTAACCCGGTTGCACTGGGAGCGAAATGATGACACTCGCCGCGACTGCTCCCCGCAGGGCTCTCCTGAGCGTAGCCGAAGGGCTTGCGGTAGTCACACCATCCCTGGCGAGGGCAATTGGTGGCGGCTTGATGTCAACGATTTTTCACTGGAAACTCAAGATAGCAAAGGCGACGTTAAGGCATGGCCTGCCGCCGTGTTTAGCGTTTCCGGTCAGCGCGTGGGCGATAATGATTTGGGCAAGGTGGCGTTATTTGCCGAGCGCTTGGATTTGCAGCAAGCATCCACGCTGGCGCATTTTTTTGCCCCGTTGCCGGATAAACAGGCCAACATGCTGGCGGAAGCCCAGCTAAAAGGGACGCTGGAGAATTTCTCGTTGTTTGCCGACCTGGATGCAAAAGCGTTTGCGCTGAACGGCAGCTTTGCCGACATCGGTGTTGCGCCGTTGTCGTCAATACCGGGCATAGAGCATTTGACCGGTCACATAAAGGGCAGCGAAACACAAGGGACTATCAGTTTGGCGACCAAAGATGCTTGGTTGAGTTCGCCGCTGTTTCGTGAGGATTTGCCGGTCAAGCGGCTTCAAGGCAAGCTGGACTGGCAACAGACAGCTTACCTCTGGTCTGTATCCAGCCCAATGATTGAACTGGATTCAATGAGCTTTCAGAGCAAAAGCCGGTTTCGGATCGATATTTTCAAAACAGATACCAATCCGCCGGGAGCGGATTTGCACGCACAGCGCCCGAAGGGGGACGGGCAGGGACAGCCCGGCATGAAACCCGTTTTTATGGATCTGCAAAGTTCATTTTCCGGAAAAGATGCAACCGAGGTTACCCATTATTTGCCGGTGGGTATTATGGATAAAGGTGTTATAGACTGGCTGGATAGCGCTTTTGTTAGCGGCAGCTTAACCAACGGCGGCGTGCTGGTTTACGGCAACCTGATCGATTTCCCGTTCACCACAGCACCGGGTGTGTTTGAAGGTGTCTTTAATGGGGAGCAGTTCGATTTGTCATACGCTCCCGAGTGGCCGCATATCACCGGGATGAATGCAGAGGTGCGGTTTTCGCAGGGCGGTCTTAAGGTTGATGTCCTGCAAGGGACATCCGAGAAGGTGGTCATTAATCACGCCGAAATCACCATTCCATCGCTGAATACAAGCAAGCAGCTGCTGATTCAGGGCGAGGCCGAAGCGGGGATAGACCAGGTTTTGGCGTTCATGCAGCATACGACGTTAAATTCGCCGGTGGATTCGTTACTGGAAGCCATTGCCCCGCAAGGAAACACGCTGGTGACGCTGGATCTTAAAATACCCTTGGCTGATGGAGTGCCAACTAAGGTCGATGGATCGGCACAATTAAAAGATGCCAAACTGATGGTGAAAGCGTTGGATTTGCCGGTCAATAAAATTAACGGCGTGCTCAAGTTCAATGAGCAGGGCGTTTATAGCGACATTATTCAGGCAACGGCCTTGGGCCATCCGATACAAATCGATATTAAAAGCTCGGCTAGCCAAACCACCGTTAACGTGGCGGGTTATGCCGGGATTGACGACCTGCAGGCGCAATTTGACCTGCCTTGGTGGGGAATCGCTAAAGGTGCGACCGATTATCGGTTAAAGCTGGAGTTGCCTTATGGGGATGCGGCTCCAGAGCTTGTTGCGGAGTCGATGCTGTCAGGCGTATCTCTGGATTTGCCGGAGTCATTGGCCAAGACCCGAGAGCAGAAGGTGCCGTTGTCGCTGACGTTTAGCTTAGGTGATAAGGTGTTATTGCCGATGTTGTTAAATTACGATAATAGACTGAAAGCGGCAATTCAGCTGGATACTAAGCAAAAGACCCTTTATTCAGGGCATGTCCTGGTGGGTGCCGGTGAAGTTGCCCAAGTACAGGGGCCAGGATTAAAGCTGGAACTCAACCACGACCGTTTGGCTTTACAAGACTGGTTGGGGCTGGCTGCCGCCCAGGGCGCAGGAGATGGAGTTAGTGAGCTGAAAATTCATAGCGATCATGCGTTGTGGAAGAAAACCGACATAGGCGTTTTTGATCTGGCTTTGAAGCAGGGTGGAAACTATTGGGCGGGGACAATCACCAGTCCGATTGCAACAGGCAAGGTTCAGATTCCTGTCGATTTTACCCATCCGTCAGGAGCGGATTTGCCTGCACAGCCCGACACAAAAAACACTGGACGGATCAGCCTAGACATGGCGTTGTTGGATCTTTCGGCCTTAAAGCAGCTGGGATCGAAAGATCAAGAGGCTTCGCCGCTACAGACGGTATCGCCGGAGCGGGTGTCGTTATTGACAATCAGCAGTGAAAAAACGCTGTGGCAGTCGGTTGATCTGGGTCGATTGTCACTGGCAACCGAGCGCATACCGGACGGCATGGCTTTTAAGCAGGTAGAACTGACCGGAGAACATCAAAAGCTGACCTTCTCAGGCGACTGGAGAGCTAGTGGTCAGCAATCGGTAACGCATGCTCAAGGTCATCTGGACGTGCCTCGTGCCGGACAGTTGCTGGAAAAGTTGGGCATTACCAAAGACTTGACCGAAACCAGCGCGGCCGTTGATTTCACCGTTAATTGGAACGCCGCGCCGTATCAATTTTCGCTGGCGGAGTTGAAAGGTCAAGTGGAGGTTAACCTTAAAAACGGACGTATTCTAAGTATCGAACCCGGATTCGGCAGGGTGCTGGGTATGTTGGCGCTGGCGCAGTGGATCAAGCGCGCGCAGCTGGATTTTAGCGATATTTATCAGGAAGGGCTGACCTTTAACAGCATCAAGGGGCAGTTCAATTTGGCGGGTGGGATTGCCTCAACCCACGACTTGGTTATCGATGCCGTTCCTGCAAAAATAACCATCAACGGGGATACCGATCTGGTTAGTCAAACCGTTGATCATATTATCAATGTCACACCTAAAAGTGCCGATGCCGTGCCCATTGCTGGTACAATTATGGGCAAAGTGGCGGCTCTGGTCGGGCGGTCTTTGACCGGCAAAAATCAGGAAGGATTTTTCTTTGGTTCCCAGTACTGGGTAAAAGGCGCTTGGGGAAAAGCAGAAATCATCCCGATGCATAAAAACGATGGATTGTTACAGAAAACCTGGAGCGGCATTACCGATTTTCCATGGTTACAGAAACAAGAAGAACAAGAGAGATAACGATGAGTAGATGTGCGGCTATACAAATGGCATCAAGCCCCAATATCAGCGCCAATTTGATGGAGGCCGACAAGCTTATCGCGGAAGCGGCTAAAGCGGGTGCAAAACTGGTGGCTTTGCCGGAAAACTTTGCCTTGATGGGCGATCATGAGCAGGATAAAATCAAAGCGAAAGAAGTCGACGGCTCCGGGCCTATCCAGAGCTTTTTGTCGTCGGTGGCTAAAAAATACGGGGTCTGGGTGGTGGGTGGCACCCTTCCGATAGTGGGCAACGACAGCAATAAAGTACGGGCGGCCTGTCTGGTTTATAACGACCAAGGCGAACGGGTTGCGCGCTATGATAAAGTGCATTTGTTCGATGTCAGCGTTCCGGGCAGCAATGACGTTTACCGCGAGTCGGACTCGATCGAACCGGGTAGCGAAGCGGTGGTGATCGATACGCCTTTCGGCAGAATGGGTATCGCGGTTTGTTACGATCTGCGCTTCCCCGAGTTTTTCCGCAAGATGGGCATGGAAATACTGGTCATTCCGTCTGCATTTACCGCAGAAACAGGTGCCGCTCACTGGGAAGTGCTGCTGCGTGCGCGTGCCGTGGAAAACCTGTGTTATGTGATTGCGCCGAATCAGGGCGGCTTTCACCTTAATGGACGTAAAACTTTCGGGCATAGCATGATTATCGACCCGTGGGGTGCGGTGCTGGACTGCTACAAAACCGGCGGCGGCTTTGTCTCTGCTGAAATAGATCTGGAACGTCTGGAAAAAGTGCGGGGCGCATTTCCGGTGCTGAACCATCGTCGTTTTTTTTGTGACCAATCCGCCAGGAGCGGATTGGCACGCGTAGCGCCCGAAGGGGAACGGGCAGGGACAGCCCGGGATGAATAATATGCGTGTAATAGTTAAAAGCTTATTGCTGGCTGGTTTTCTGGTTTCCTGCGCAACCACCAAAGAAGAAAGTCGTTATCGCGACACCGAAGCTCTTGAGCGTCCGCCGATTGTGGCTAGAAGCAGTCCAGCCAAGGAAGAGCGCACTGTGGACAATAGCTCGATTCCGAGGAAAAAAGACACGACCGGATTAGGCTCGGATGTTTACCTGAGTTCGCCGACGCAATTGACTATCAAACAGCCTTTTAGTGAAGCATGGAACATCTTAGGTCGGGCATTGAAGCAAAGCGGTATTAAAATAACCGACCATGAACGCGATAAGGGGCTTTATTACGTTACCCAAGAGAAAGATACCGCAGATAATACCGGCTTTCTTGCTAGAGCGAGCTCTTTGCTTAGCTTCAGCAATGACGCAGCCGTTTATCTGCTGACCGTAAAACAGGACGGCGAAGAAACCACGGTGACCGCGACTCTAGCCAATGCGGCCGAACAGCGCAACGCGGCTAAAGAAATCAGTGCGGCTCAAGATGGTTCGCCGCCCCCTTCTGAAGAAAGTGCGGAAGACCTGCTGCAGTTACTGTTTAAGACGCTGCGAGATAAATTCGAAGAAGAATGAGGAAGGCGAAAGACGTAAGGTGATTTCCTGCAAAAAACACACCCAACTGACTGGTCTTTTTACTTAAACCTATTATTGAATCATTGATGGACATACTAAACCTTGCAAGACAAGCTATCTTAATACCAGCTGGTATTCAGGACGGCGATATTGAAAAGATTATGAACCGGTTGCTCAGTTCGCCGGTTGATGCGGCGGACATTTACTTTCAATCCAGCCATTTCGAATCCTGGGTCATGGAAGGTGGCATCATTAAAGAAGGTAGCCATAGTATCGAGCAGGGTGCCGGAGTACGTGCGGTAGTCGGTGAAAAAACCGGCTTTGCCTACAGTGACCGGATTGAACTGCCGGTGCTGCTGGAAGCGGCCAATAATGTTAAAGCTATCGTTCGGCAAGGGCAGGATGCAAATCCCTTGTATTG
>JBCKWP010000096.1:0-5793 GCA_038922455.1 Methylobacter sp.
ATGCTTCTAATCAGGTTACATTTTTAATCGCTGATGGGTAACGGTACAATATAATATTAATTAACACAGACAAGTAGGCTAACCATGAAGAAACTTAACACTCTATTGATATTAACAATCATCGCGTTGCTGACAGGATGCGCAAGCGCTCCAACACTAGGCGACCAGATGGTCGATCGCGGAAAAAAACTGGTTAAAGAAGGCAATGCAGAGCTGGAGCAAGGCGCAATATTGGTTGAGCAAGGCAAGGCCAAAGTTGAGCGAGGAAACCGAGTGATCGAAGATGGCAAACAGGTTGATGAAAAATAATCTTTTTGCCGCAGTGTGCTTAGAGCGTGTTTTAAAAGCTGGTGTAGTCAAGCCGCTTCAGCACCAGATTGATCATGGCGATGTAAATGAAGGCTCCTAGATTCAGTTAGCACCTCGTAATCTTTGCTCAGTCTACGGTAGCGATAGAGCCATGCGAAGCTGCCCCTACGATAATGTAAATGCTCAAGTTATTTCGTGCTTGTTCCTTAGCTTAATGACAGTGACGCAGAGCGTGGGAACGATGAGTCTTGAATACCTGGATATTTTTATCGCGTCCAGGACGCCGACACCAAGAAAAGCTGGCGGAGCTGTTCGACCAGACCCTATTAGTTCGCCTGTTCATTGACAGGCCATTGAGCGTCTGGCCGCTTACATTCTTAGCAACAAGGAAAACATAATCAGCTGCGAGGAAGCGATTGCGGTGCTGGCTTTCACCAGTAAAAAGCAAGAGACTTAGGAATAAGAACGAAATAATTTGAGCATTTACTTAGGTGATTTCCTGCAAAAAACACACCCAATGACTGGTCTTTTTGCCCATCTACTGCGTTGCAAAAATAGTTGCATAGCTCGCTATGCGGCCATTTTTGCGCCTTGTAGCTGAACAAAAATCCTGCGTCATTGGGTATGTTTATTCTTGGAAAGCACCTTAAATGTCAGCTTGCAAGGCCGTGTTTTTGCATACGGTACAGTAAGGTGTCGCGGGAGATGCCCAGCAGTTTTGCGGATTTACTGCGGTTGCCTTTAGTGCGATTCAGGGCTTGATATATCAAGTCGGCCTCTAAGGTGTCCAATTGTAGGCCGGTTTCAGGCAGGGTGAAATACGATGCTACAGGCGCGGTGTTGGTGTATTGACGGGTAAATTCAGATGGGAGGTTTTCCGGCTCGATGACCGTACCGGCTAATAAAATACTGAGCCGTTCGCATAAATTGCGCAGCTCACGAATATTGCCCGGCCATGCATAGGCTCTTAGCGCTTTTAAAGCCTGTTTGCTGAATTTGGGTGCCGTCAAAGAATGTGCATTCTCGAATAACGTCAAAAAGTGTTTGATCAACGATTCAATATCCTCAGTGCGCTGCGCCAATGGCGGCAAATCTAAAGGCACAACATTCAAACGAAAGTACAAATCTGATCTGAACTCGCCGGATTCGATTTGTTTGTTCAGATCGGCATTGGTTGCAGAAATAATGCGGACATCGACTTTGTAAGATTTGATTTCACCGACTGCAAGACATTCTCCGGACTCCAAAAAGCGCAATAATTTGGCTTGGATCGATAGCGGCAGGGAGTTGATTTCATCGAGAAACAGAGTACCGCCATCGGCTGCCTGGAAAATACCTTGCTTATCGGCGGTCGCTCCGGTAAACGAGCCTTTTTTATGGCCGAACAATTCCGATTCGATCAGGCTTTCAGGCAGTGCCGCACAATTTAAGGTGATAAAGGCTTTATTGGCGCGAGTGCCGGCCTGTTGAATGGCGGTGGCGAGCACTTCCTTGCCGGTGCCGGTTTCACCCTTAAGCAACACCGTAACATCGGTAGCGGCAACGATTTTGGCGCTACGGAGTAGAGAGTCCAGTGCAGGAGATTGACCGATGATCGCGTTGAAATGAGTCATAGAACTCTCTTAATGTGCGGTGTGCGTGGTAATCGCCATGGGGTTGAGCCAGGGCATGGCGGCCAGCAGAGCTAGGGCAATCATGAACAGGCCGATAGCCTGTTTGAAACGCTGCATTCTGGATAACCTTGTTAATAGACCGGTCATTATACCGACTCCCATGACCGCAGGTAAAGTTCCCAATCCGAAAAACAACATGGTCAGTGCGCTTTGCTTGATGTCGCCTGCGGTTGCAGCGAGCGCCAACGCTGAATAGACCAAACCGCACGGCAGCCATCCCCACACCATGCCGAAAAGATAAGCTTGGCTGAGATTTTTTACCGGGATCAGTTTACGGCCGAAAGGCTCGATCAGCCTCCAAAAACTCAGGCCGAATTTTTCGATATAGGCAAAGCGGGGAAACCATCCTGCAATATTGAGTCCCGCACCCGTCATGATGGCGGCGGACAGCAATTGCAATAACCGATGTCCGCCGATTTCACCCATGGGTAGGGTAATCAAGACTTCGACAACGCCCGCCAAGGCTCCGGCTATCGTGTAACTGGTGATGCGGCCGATGTTGTAATTGAACACAAAGGGAAGCAGCCGGGTTTTGTTATTTCGTATTTCCGGGGCTAAACTTAATGTTAACGTCCCAATGATTGAGCCGCACATGCCGATACAATGCAAGCTGCTGAACAAACCCATGGTAAAGGCGACCAGATGTGAGGTGGTAAAGGCGAGATCAAATTCCATAGTCGCAGGGCATTATTAAAAGTTGTAGTACCCACAGGGCATAAAGGGCGACCGTCCGGTCGCCATCTTTTGATTCGAAGCTATTGCCCCGGTTGAAACTGCGCAAGAATCTGCCCCTGAATTTTCTCGGCCATGGCTTTGCGGTTTTCGGCATCGCGGATCGGCCTGCCGACCACGATATAATCGGCGCCATTCTGGAAAGCCATTTCGACACTGACCACGCGTTTTTGATCGTCCTCTTCGCGGTTATCGACCGGCCTGATACCCGGCGTGATGACCAGCAGCTTATGATCCAATTCTTCCCGCAGCATCGCGACTTCAAGCCCGGACGAGACAATGCCGTCGCAGCCGATTTTCAGGGCGCGTTTGGCACGGGATAAAACCAGTTCGCGCACATCGCAGGCAAAACCCAAATCGTCAAGGTCACCGCGATCCAAGCTGGTTAATGCGGTGACGGCCAGCACTTTAAGATCGCCTTTTTCCTTCGCGGCGGCCTCCATAATCGCGTCGTTGCCGTGGATGGTGGCAAGATCGACGCCCTTGCCGCTCAAGGCTTTAATGGCGCGGCCAACAGTAGCGGGGACATCAAAAAACTTCAGGTCGACAAAGACTTTTTTATCGTGCTGTTTCAGCCATTCAATAAAGCCGAAACAATCGCCTGACATAAACAGTTCCATGCCGACTTTGTAAAAGATCACCGAGTCGCCGAGTTCTTCGACCAAAGCCTGCGCTTCGGGAATGCTGGAGACATCCAGTGCCATGATCAATCGTTCGCGGACGGGGATGGGTTTGGTCGAGATAAATGATTGGGGCATGGTTAAGGTAAAAGGTTCAAGGTAAAAAGGTTCAAGGTTATTCTGTAGCCAGGCCTTGTTCGTCCCAGGCATTTATTCCGCCATCCATGTTATAGACCTTGGAAAACCCGGCTGACTTTAATGCGGCTTGGGCTTTTGCAGAACGGCCGCCGCTACGGCATTGGGTGATGATTGGGCTGTTTTTGTAGGCTGCAAGTTCCGATAGCCGGTCATTCAATTGAGCCAGCGGGATATGGATAGCGCCGTGGATGTGGTGTTCATTCCATTCGTCATCTTCACGCACGTCGACGATGACCGCCTTGTTGTCGACCTGCATTACTGCGGATTCCTTAGGCGAGACGGTATCCGTTTCCGCCACCGCCAACGGACTGATCATCAATAAAAAAACACCGAGTTTGCAATACTTTGAAAATAGATGCACGTTAACGCTCCAGAACAATAAGTCGACATATATTACCGGAACTTGTTTTAACGGTGAATGTTAAAATTCACTATTGCCACAATAGTCTTTGCTTATTAAAAAAACCGCGCCACATTATCCCGATAAATCCCCGCTTCCAGGCCTTAAATCCAAAGGGGAATCTTCGAACTGGCGGGTGATGAGGCCGACATGTCTGCACAGGTGGACAAGCGCAATACACCAAAGATTGAACGTAAAATTTGAACCTCAGGACCTGGATCAAGCGGCTCATCCGAAAAACAAGCTGTTTCTCGACACTGGAAACAAGGCATGACCCTGTTATCGGATTACAGATTCAACCCACTACCGTATTAATAATAGGCCATTGATAATGAAAAAACCTCTTACCCGCGTTGTTGTTAACCATGCGCTCAGTTTAATTGTCTCAGGATGCTTTTGTATGGGCAGCAATACTATTCAGGCCGCTGAAAATAAAAAATACAGCAAACCGCCTATCGCTCCATTTTCCAGTCAGATGCAGGATGCCTTGCTGGGGTCCGATAAATACGAAAAACCGGCTTGGAATCTGCATGACACTCTGGGTTTACCGCTTTGGCTATCGATGTCGCTGGAACAGCGCACCCGCTACGAAACGATGGACGGCAGATTCAATGCCAAGGGCAAAGGCGGCGATCAGCAAATTCCGTTGATAACTAATTTGTTTCTGGAGGCACACTTCGAGCATTTACGCGCCGGCGTCGAGTTTATGGATGCCCGGCAATTCGGTGCGGATCAAGGCTCCGGCATCAATAATACCCATGTCGATGAAGCCGATTTTCTCCAGGGCTATCTGGCCTGGACCGACAAAAATGTGTTGCACAGCGGTTTAGGCGCAGAGGTGATTGCCGGTCGGCAAACCCTTAATTTCGGTAGTCGGCGACTGGTGGGGAGAAACGCATTTCGCAACACCATTAACAGCTTCGACGGCTTGCGGCTGCGGATTCTCGACTACAACAACTGGCAATTCAATGCCTTCGTCACCCTGCCGGTCGGCCGCTATCCGAACCAATCAGATCAACTTCTTGATGGTTTCCACAGCTTTAACGAGCCTGAATATCAAACCTGGTTCTCAGGCGGTTTCTTGGAAAAATACGACATCGCCTGGGGCATTAATGCCGAAATGTATTTGTACCACCTAGACGAAGGCGAACGCGTCCGCAATCCAACCCGCAATCGCCGCTATTTCACGCCCGGCATGCGCTTTTTCATCAAACCCGCCAAGGCAGAAGTCGACTTTCAAGTGGAAACTATCGGCCAGTTCGGTACGGTACGCGCGACCACCGCCGCCACCGACGGTAAAGACTTAGCGCATCAGGCCTGGTATCAGCATGCCGATGTCGGTTACACCTTCGATATGCCGTGGTCGCCGCACCTGGGGTTGGAATACGACTACGCCAGCGGCGACAATAATCCCAACGACAACAAAGATCAGCGCTTCGATACCCTGTACGGCGCCCGCCGTTTCGACTACGGCCCCACCGGGATTTACGGCGCTGTTGCCCGCAGCAACATCAACAGCCCCGGCTATCGCATCAACGTTTCACCACGCTTCGATGTGCAAGCCACACTTAGCCACCGCCTATTCTGGCTGGCCTCGTCCACAGACAGCTGGGGCCCAGCGGGGTTACAGGACAAAACCGGTCGTAGCGGCAACTTTGTCGGCCATCAGCTGGACTTGTCGGTTCGTTGGGATTTCAACAGCAGCCTGAATTTCGAACCCGGCTGGACGCATTTATTCAAAGGCAACTTCGCCAAAAATGCACCTTCGGCGCCTAATGCGCAGGACATCGATTATTTTTATGTGCAAAGCCAGCTAAGGTTTTAAGGCATTGTTATGAGGTTCTGTCGTGGTGAACGTTCA
>JBCKWP010000097.1:0-5772 GCA_038922455.1 Methylobacter sp.
TGAACGCGGGTAATGCTGCGGGAGCGAAGGGGCGCCGGATTGGATAGTAAATAGGGGGAACATACCCCGAGACCGAGCGGACTATGCGCATGAGCACACAACTTATTCACTTCACCGGACTATTTGCCAGTAAAGTTGTCAATGCAAACTAGGCTGATAAAAACAGTAACAATAAAACCCCCACGGTCTGTTTTGTGGCGATTTGAGGCTATTGCTCAATATGCAGAACATCCACTCCATCCCAGATGGCTTCGATAAAATCCGCATCCATTTCAGGTCTACCGTTTTGTATCCATTGCACCAGCACTTTGGCGATATTGGGGTAGGTGACATGAACGGCATGATTATCATGCAGCCAATGCTCGATAACAGCGGCATCCAGATCATGCATAACGTGCCCATAGCCAAGTTGCTGTAATGCGGCGGCATTGGAGATTTGTTCCATTTGCGCATGCAGCGGTTTGGCCAGGATTTTTTTGCCCAGCTGCAACGATTCGCTGGCCAGCTCAAATCCGGCGTTGCTGATAATGCCCGCGCAATCGTATAAATCTTTCTGAAACCCGTCGCGCGACAGCGGCTTCCAGGTGATGTGGTCAATTGTAGATTTGGCTACGTCCGGCGAATACAGATGAAACTCGAATTTTCTGAACGGCGACAATAACCGGATGACTTCATTCTGGTCTTCAAAAGGCAGGTAGACGATGATCTTGTTCTTGATGATGCTAAGCGGCGTTTCGGGGGTGTCGATAATCGGCGGCAAAATGGGCTGGCCGAAATGATGCCAGTGCAAGCCGACACCCACATCGGCAGGGGCAAAATACTTCATGACCTGGTCGGCGATAGGATCCGACCCCTCTCTAGGGATTTTATGGTTAAACGCATATTGGTGGCCGATGCCTAAAACCGGTATTTTCTGGTTTTTAGCCGCCCAGGCGGTGACCGGTTCAAAATCGCTGATCACCAAGTCGTAGCCGCTTAAGTCCAGCGACCTCAGGTCTTTTATAAAAGTGATGGGTTTGGCATCTAGTGCTGTTTTCAGATAACTGACTTTGCCTTTTTCGGTATGGAAAGTCAGGCCAGCGCGTGAGTCATAGCCATTAAAGATTTCCATATCGAAATACTTGTCCGCAGGGCGTCCGGTAAATTGAAAGTGAACATCAATGCCAGCCGCATAAAGTTCTTTCGCCATAACCCGTGCGCGAGTGATGTGGCCGTTACCGGTACCCTGTACGCCATAAAAAATTTTCATATTACGATGAGTCCTAAGCTGAAGAATGCGGTGCTGATGCCCAAAATGGCGCCCACTAAAGTATCGATCGGAAAATGCACGCCCAGAACCACGCGGGAGAAGCCGACCAAGGCCGCCCAGCAATACAGCAGGATCATTAAAGGGGGCAGATAATAGCCGAGCAAGGTCGCCATCATGAATGCGGCAGAGGTATGGCCGGATGGAAAACTGAATTTATCCGAGGGTGTGATGCTGCTGCGGAAGTTTTGTAAAGCGGCTTGCGGCCGGTTGCGCCTCAGGCCGTTTTTGAGCACGAAGTAAATCGGCCTTTCGATTAAAAAAGCCAGCAGCACAGCTTGCAGGAACAGGCTTTCAAAGCCTTCGCGCCAATAGAGCAAGCCTGCGATGAGCAGATACAAATAGCCATCGCCGGTTTTCGATAGATAACGGCTGGCCTTGGTCAAATGGGTGTGCATTCTGGCGTTGACCAGCCAGGTGAACATAAAAACGTCGTATTTATGGATGGAATAGAGCAGTTTCATTGTCTTATCTCCTCTTGAGGGAAGTTCCACAAAAGTCGGACGCGACCTTTTGCAGCGAGAAAATCTTTATCCTTAACTTTCCAGGCAAAGGGTAAAGCTCTTCTGTGACAAAGAAATGAACGATTGTTTAAGGTTTCATGACAGCGAGGAATTATGCGGTGTTCGCATACGCTGACTAGACTGCTGGCGCAGCGAATTTCGGTTTTTTGGATTTCCTTAAACTAGACTTCGGTGATCTCGTCATGGGCAATGACGGCTTCAATTTTTTGCCACTTTACGAGTTCCAAAGTTCCATTAGCGTGTTCCACTATGGCGGTACAGCTTTCTACGAAATCCCCTGTATTAATATATAAAAATCCGTTTATCTCTTTAATTTCAGCATGGTGTATATGTCCGCAAATAACGCCATCCAAGCACTGGCCTTTAAGTGTGCTGATGATGCCCTCTTCATAATCGGAAATAAACTGAACCACATTCTTGACTTTGAATTTGACATAGGCCGCAAGGGAAAAATTTGATTGCATTCCAAACCAAGCTCTGATTATTCTTAGAAAGCGATTGACCCAAATTAGAAAGTCGTAGCCGTCGCTGCCTAGCTTGGCAAGCCACTTGTGGCATGTGGCAATGGTGTCGTATTCGTCGCCGTGGACGACCAGAAATTGCTTTCCGTCGAATGTCGTATGCACATCTGAATTTTTGACGACAATGTCACCAAAAACATAACCATCATATTGCCTGACATTTTCGTCATGGTTGCCGGGTATATAGATGACACGGGTACCATGTCTGGCCTTGCGCAAGACTTTTTGAATGACAGTATTATGATCCCTGGGCCAATACATTTTTTTGGAAAGCGACCAAAAATCGATAATGTCGCCCACCAGGTAAAGCTTTTCACTCTCATTGTGCTTAAGGAAATCGAGTAAAACATCGGCTTGGCATTGGGTTGAACCCAGGTGTAAATCGGAAATCCAGATGGTTCGATAGTTGTTAATATTCATAATCAAACTTATAACGTCACAAGTACGTAGTGTGTAGACGATAAAGGCCTAATCGGTTCCGTATTCATTAAGTACTTGTGGCTTGCCCAACCCTCATTGCATAGCCACAATCATTAACAAAACGTTCCCAAGATGGCTTTAATGTCAGGGAACAAAGTTCACTAAAGCAAGAAAAATTGCCCAAGAAACATCTAAATAGTTACATTAACAGAAGCATATGAAGATTATGTTACAAACACTACAGTTCAACCTGCCGAGCGAAAATAGGCGCTATTGCTATACCCGATAGCAAAATAGCTTTGTCCTACGTCTGTCCTGCACTGCTACTACCGATTCCGGCTGCACGTCCGGTATCGGAAAAGAAGATGAGATAAATAGGCTGCCGGGACGCATTTCACGCTCGACCTTTGCGCCCAGTTCAACCATCACCGCCGGGGAAAGAAAAGCGAACACCACATCGTAACCGGCAAGATTGCAGTCCCATAAACTAGCGCGTCTTACGCTCACATTCGGCAGTTTACGGCAACGCCAACGGTGATCAGCCACGGCAGTGGCGCACGTTCCCACGCATCGACCCTAATCGCTAGCTGCTGCGCCAGCGGCACGGCCACCGAACCGACTCCAGCGCCGAGGTCAGCGAACACGTTGGCATAAGCCCGCTCGACAATTGCGGCTACCGCAGCCGCTACAGCGTTCGAGGATAAAAACAACGGTACATCGCCTTTGACCGTGCCCCAGAACACCAGCGCCAGCAGCAAGACGATCAATAGATACAGCCAGGAAGGCAGTTGCAAGGTGAGCATGACGATTGCCAGCGGTAAAAACAGCAAATGGATCAGCATCCACCAGTACGGTTGGCGTAAAACACCGCACCACAATGCCGACGCCACGCCTTGCACCAGCGCCAAACACCATGCGCCGTGAAACAACGCAGGCGACATCCAGGCCAGCATCAGTGCAGACGCCAGTCCCAGCGCCTGCGCGGCAAATGCTTTGAATAATGTGGCCAGGGTGTTTATTTATTCTCAGGATCCGGCTTGGCCGCAGATGCATCAGGCGCAGGAACGGGAACTGGAACCGGCGCAGCTGACTGATTCAGGATTTTGGCTACGGTTTCTTTAGGCGACGTTTCTAGCTTGGCTCGCCGGTTGCCTTCGCCATACAGCGTCGCGGAAATCATAAACAACACCGTTGCTATGATCAGAATTGTAAACCGGCTCGGTTTTTTCAAAAAAAACAAAATCCATTTGGGTTTAATCATCCCGACTATAAAAAGAAGCAGTGTCCAGATCCCGGTGTGAAAAGCGGCGGTTATCAGCATTATAATTACTCGTTAACTTACATTTAGATAGATTTATAGTAACTATTCAGTACAAAAGGGATAACATCCCTATGCAATGAACCTTAAAAGTTTGCGCAGATCTTTTTACAATGCCAACCTCTCTAGGTTGCGGCTCTTCAGGGATGTTATCCCTACGCTGAATAGTTACGATTTATATTATTATGAGGTGGGCAGCTGCTTGCAACATGCACGCGGTTATTTTAACGGTTTTAGTTCAATTGTCGGCATTGCTTTTTGCAATCGGCTGACAAAGCAGGTTTTACCGGCTCTCCGTAGCGAGTATACGGGGCTTAAATCGGCACATCCCGTGTCAAAAAATCAGGAGGTTTTATGGGTGGTTTTGTTTTAGCATTATTGGTTTTCGCCGTCTTGATCGTGTTTATGAGCGTCAAGGCGGTTCCTCAGGGCATGGAATATACGGTCGAGCGCTTCGGCAAATATATCACCACGTTAAGTCCGGGCTTGAATATTATCGTGCCGATTATCGACCGCATCGGCAAAAAAATGATAATGATGGAACAGGTGATGGATGTACCGTCGCAGGAAGTGATCACCAAAGATAACGCCATGGTCACTGTGGATGGGGTGATTTTTTACCAAGTCATGGATGCCGCCAAAGCCGCTTATGAAGTCAGTCAACTGGGTTGGGCTATTTTAAATCTGGTGATGACCAACATCCGTACCGTCATGGGGTCGATGGATCTGGATGAGTTGTTATCGCGCCGGGATGACATCAATGCAAGATTACTGGCCGTTGTTGACGATGCGACTACGCCATGGGGCATCAAAGTCACCCGTATTGAAATTAAAGACATCGCCCCGCCCAAAGATTTGGTCGAAGCCATGGGCAGACAAATGAAAGCCGAGCGTTTAAAACGCGCCTCCATTCTGGAAGCCGAAGGTTTAAGGCAGTCCGAGATTTTACGCGCAGAAGGTGCGCAACAAGCCGCCATTCTGGAAGCCGAAGGCCGAAAAGAAGCGTCTTACCGCGATGCCGACGCCCGCGAACGCTTGGCCCAAGCCGAAGCCAGAGCCACATTAATGGTCGCGGATGCCATCGGTAAAGGCGGCATCCAGGCCATCAACTATTTTGTCGCACTAAAATACATCGAGGCGTTAAAAGATATTGCCGCCGCCGACAACAGCAAGCTGATTTTTATGCCGCTGGATTCATCAAGCGTGATCGGAGCCATCGGCGGCATTAGCGAACTGGCGAAAGAAGCCATGGCCAAAAAGAGCTGACATGATTGAACTAACGATTGTTTTTTGGAACTGGTGGGTACTAGCCCTGATGCTGTTAGTCGTGGAACTGCTGGTTCCCGGCTTTTTCTTCCTGTGGATGGCGGCGTCAAGCTTTATAACCGGATGCCTGCTGTTGCTGATACCGGTGATCGGCACGGACTTGCAGGTACTAATTTTTTCGGTACTGTCGGTGGCCGCGATCACTACATGGAAACTTTACGGCAAAAAACATCCCATCGCCACCGACCATCCTTTGTTGAATAAGCGGGGCGCTCAATACATCGGCAGAGTCTTTAGCCTGTACAAGCCGATAGAAAACGGCGAGGGCAAAATAAAAGTCGATGATTCCATCTGGAAAGTTCATGGCGAAGATTGCGATATTAACACCAAGGTCAAAGTCATCGCGATTCGCGGCAC
>JBCKWP010000098.1:0-5756 GCA_038922455.1 Methylobacter sp.
GCAGCGCGGACAACATGAATTCCCACGCAGCGCGTGGGAACTAGACAGTTAACTGGCTCACCTTATTCGTGCTCGCTCCTTAGCCAGTTTAGGATTAGTGGTGTCTGCCGGAAACACCGGTTCTCGCTATCGCTCGAACCGGCTTATTCCGGCCTACATGACCGTATTTAGGAAAGATGTCTACTGATAACGACTCAAGCGATGCGACCAAATATAATCCGCCGACTGGTAATAAGCCATATTTTCAGTTACCAGCGAAGCGGCTGCATTGATGTCCAGCTGCTTGTGCGTCCCTAAAGGATCGTCAATCACATCGACTTTTTGTTGGGGTGACAGGTACACCAGTTTATTGTCTTTAAACAAACCCAGTTTCTGGTAGTTACTGACTAATGCCCTGCCCTCATCTTTGTGCATCTGCATAATATCGCGTCCATAAAACTGGCTTTCATAGCTGACATTTAAAAAACCTAGCACAGTGGGTGCGACATCAATCTGGCTGGACACTGTGTCATTTGTTATTGCCGGTACATGTTTAGGCGAGTAGATAAACAAGGGAATATGATATTTGTCCACGGGCAACTCGGTTTTACGTGCGCTACCGGCGCAGTGGTCTGCAACCATAACGAACACAGTGTTATCAAACCAGGGTTTGGTTTTGGCTTGCTCAATAAATTGATGTATCGCAAAATCAGTATATTTAACCGCACCTTGCCGGCCGCTGCCTGAGGGAAGATCAATTTTTCCTTCAGGATAGGTGTAAGGACGATGATTGCTGGTGGTCATAATCTGAAAGAAGAACGGTTTGTTGTTTTGGTAATCGTTGTCAGCTTCTTTGAGGGTACGATTAAAAATGATGTCATCCGAAACGCCCCAGGCGTTGGTAAAGGTTATTTCTTCCTGGGTGAAGTCGGTTTGATCAACGATGCGGTAACCGTTGCCAGAATAAAACGCGTTCATATTGTCAAAATAACCCCGACCGCCGTATAAAAACGCAGTGTCGTAGCCTTTTTGCTGCAAGACTCTGCCAAAACTGAATAAGTTACCGTTATCAGGTCGTTTGACGATGGCTTGACCGGGGGTCGGCGGAATGGATAAGGTTAAGGATTCAAGGCCTCTGATAGTCCGGGTGCCGGTCGCGTAGAAATTGGTAAACAATAAACCCTGTTTAAACCATTCATCCATATACGGCGTGATGTTCTCTTTATTGCCGAAGGTTGCTAAAAACTCAGCGCTTAAACTCTCGACGGTAATTAAAACAATATTCAGACGCTTTTCTTCGCCTGCCGGTTTAATCATACGTTTAATGTCATATAAATTCTCGGGCGCACCCTCATCAACACCCAGTTGTTTTTTAATGATACTGGATAGCTGTCGGTCATCGCCTATTTTGTAAAAATGCCGGTAGTCCAGTTCATTATTTCGAAACGCAGAAAAGAACTGATAAGGGCCGTTGGCGGCCAATTCATTAACATAGGTATTGGTTGAGAACTGATACCATGTTGATCCGACGGCGGCGTAGCTTATTACCGGCAGCAGCAACAAGGCTCCGGTAATTTTCAACCGGGACAAAAACGATTCATGGGCATTAAACGACTGTGACAGCGCTTTTCTGACCAGCAAAAAACTAATCACCGTAATGATTAAAATACCCGACAGTAACCAACCCAAAGGATAGGATTCAATGATATTGCTAACGACCTCATGGGTATAAATCAGGTAATCGACGGCAATAAAATTAAATCTGACCCCAAATTCGTCCCAAAATGTCCATTCTGATAACTCAATAAAAAACAGGCCATATAAACAGATAATAAATACGCTAAAGCCAATTATTTTATGGATTTTGCTTTGGTAAATCCGATTAGGCAGAACCAACAAATACAGTACGAAGGGGATCAATAAGTAACTGAAAAAAGCCAGGTCGTGAATTATCCCTATAAGAAAAGCCAGCACTATCTGGTAAAACGGCAAGTCTATATCAACCAGTTGTTTGATCAACAAGGCGACTCTGAGCAATGCGAAAGCAGCTAAATTAATCAATAAAAACAGCAACACAATAGTGAACCGTGACCTTGAAAATAATGCGTTTACACTCATTTGAATTGTTTCCTGAAAAATGAAATTAAGGTGACAGGCTTAACGACTTGCACGTAAGCGTTCAGTCCCCCTCTTTGGAAAAGAGGGGTTTAGGGGAGATTTGTTCAAATAAATCCCCCTCAATCCCCCTTTTTAAAAGGGGGAGGTGAAAGCTTACACTTGCACCGTTCACCTTTCGACATGCTAAGGGCGAACGAAACACGTTTTAGCCTTACATTTTACCACCAACATGGCTTAATTACTCAGAGCGTGTTTTATCAGATGGCGATTACGCTCCTGAGTGTGATTGACGGAAGACGACCCGAATAATCCGCAATGGATTTTGACTGTGAAAGGTTTTGGCTACAAACTGAAGGTGGCGGTATCGGCTTGAAGCGAGTCCTCAGGCATTTAAACCTTAAATAATGGCAACAATCCTCGGATAATGTCGATTTTTATCAGCGGCTCTAAAGCGAGATTTTATGAAGACACTTTATTACAGTCACCCGGATTTTCTTTTTCATGAAACCGGCGCTGGACATCCTGAATGCGCCGACCGGCTCAGAAGCATAGAAAAAGCCTTGGCAACACCGGAATTCTCAGATTTAATCCGGCAATCTGCGCCACTGGGTACAGAGCAGCAAATCAGGCTGGTTCATCCCCAGTTTCATATCGATGCCATTGTTAAAGCCATTCCCAAACAAGGTCAACACCATTGGGATCAAGACACGGTATTATCACCCGGATCAAGATCAGCGGCTTTTCGTGCGGTTGGCGCAGTTTGCGATGCGGTCGATAAAGTCCTGTCCGGCACAGCCGACAACGCTTTTTGCGCAATACGACCACCGGGACATCATGCCGAACCCCAACGGGCAATGGGCTTTTGTCTGTTTAATAATATAGCGATTGCGGCTAACTATGCGCGCCACCACCATCAACTTGAACGCATCGCCATTGTCGACTTTGATGTTCACCACGGCAACGGTACGCAGGCGGCTTTTTACGATCAGCCCAATGTACTCTATGCGTCCAGCCATCAGATGCCGCATTATCCGGGTACCGGCCATCCGGCAGAAACCGGTGCCGGCAATATTATCAACGTGCCGCTGGCTGCGGGTGACTCCGGCGTTGAATTCAGACAAAAATACAGCAGTATTATTTTGCCGGCACTGAACCACTTCAAACCTGAGTTATTGCTAATTTCAGCAGGCTTTGATGCCCACAAGGATGACCCCTTAGCGTCGATCATGCTGGTTGAGGATGATTTTAAATGGGTTACTCAAGAACTCATGGGCATCGCTGACCGCAACTGCAAAGGCCGGATTATTTCGGCGTTAGAGGGCGGCTATAATCTCAACGCATTAGCAGCAAGTGTTGCCATTCATGTTAAAACCTTAATGACCAGATAAAATAATATAATCATCAACTTTAAGAATAAAACCACGAGCTTTTTTGGCTCTATGTAGTTCGTAGTGGACAAAGTTACCTTTGCTAATGCGCTGGATACGGTTAAAGCAGGAACTACAACGACAGGCGACGCTCACATCCATGCCAATATTGTGTTTAAGTATTGCAGATTGAGGCATACTCTACGCATGTAAAAACAAATCAAAGCGTGGTTTCATATGGCTAAGAAACAATTAACAAAAGCTGCTATTGCCTACAGGGATGTAGGCAAGGGGCGTGAGCTGGGAGCGGTAAGCTTTGCCGAGTTGACAAGTTCAATGCAGCGGATCAATCAAGCATTCCTCACCAACAATACACTTTTTTCGTCAGTACAGCGTATAGGCTGAACAACATGCATCAGCCCACATCCCCTATTATTGTCATTGAGTTGACCCATCCCGATGACGCCGTGCCGCGCATTAAACAGCTGACCACCTCCGCTGCTACGTTTTTAGGCTATACCGAGAATGAGCTGCTCGGCAAACCTGTCGACCTTATCTACGCTACCGTAAGCGACAAAGCATTATTTCAGTCAACCCTTGCCAAGGTGATCGGTATGGGGTGCGAGCCAGGAGCGGGGAGCTTTGCCGCAGAAATAATTACTAAGGCAAACCATAAAATCCGGGCATTAATATCGCTGTTTGTCTTATCTGGTCAGTCATCGGATACAACCGACATTGTTTTGTTGATTCAAGAAAAGTCTATCGAAGACATCACTACTGAATCGGCGTTGGCCGAAAGCGAAAAGCGTTTCCGGCAAATGGCGGAAATGGCCGGGGAATGGTTATGGGAGCAGGATCCTGATGGTTACTATAGCTACAGTAGTGCCGCTGTCACCCAAATACTGGGTTATCGCCCAGATGAGGTGCTCGGCAAACACTACACCGAGTTTTTAGCTCCTCAGGATAAAGTAGATCAGCAGCACTACGCGACCAGCCAGCGACCTTTTTATGCAATGCTATCCCATTATCGGCATAAAAACGGTCGTCAGATACTGACCGAATCGACTGGATTGCCCATTATCAACAGCGAGGGAAAACTGCTTAAATGGCGCGGAGTCGATCGGGATATTACCGCCAAAATGCATTTTCAGGATGCGCTGATCGAAAGTGAAAAACGCCTCCGGCTCATTATCGAAAGCTCTTTAAGCGCGATCGTGATCATGGATGCTTACGGCATCATTAACGACTGGAATCACCCTGCCGAAAAAATATTCGGCTGGTCAAAAGATGAAGCCATCGGTCGGCGGCTTGAAGAATTAATTATCCCGCAGCGATTTCGCGATGCACATCGTCAAGGATTGGCAGTCTTCCTGCGCACCGGTTCCGGCTCATTATTCAATCAATTGCTGGAACAGACTGCCCTTCGCCGCGACGGCACTGAATTTCCTGTTGAGCTCAGCTTTTCCCCGTTAAAACTGGGTAACACTTATATATTCAGCGGTTTTATCCACGACATTTCCAACCGAAAGGCAGCCGAACAGCAGATTCGCCAAGCGCAGATCAATCTGGCCATTGCCCAAAGCGAAATCAAGATTGCTCAACGCATCCAGGCATCCCTGTCGCCATCGGCGCCGATTAAATCCGCTCATTTTGAAGTCACCGGCTATTGCCTACCGGCCGACCAGGTAGGCGGCGACTATTTCGATTATTTTTACCGCAATGAAAACTGTCTGGACATGATCATTGCCGATGTATCCGGGCATTCGATTGGCCCTGCCCTGTTCATGGTAGAAACCCGTAGTGCGATTCGAACTCAGGCCAGGGGTTCGGGTTCGCCCGCAGAAATCCTAAACGTGCTGAATAATTTCCTGTTTGAGGATTTGGACAGGTCCGATTACTTTATCACGCTGTTTTATCTGCAATATGACATCATCAACCAGCAATTGAGCTTTGCCAATGCCGGCCACCCTCCTCCCTTATTACTCAGCCCTTTCCAAACCCAATGCAGGCAACTGGATGCTGATGGGTTAATATTGGGGGTAAACAAAAATGTCGTGTTTGAAGAAAGATCCACCACGCTCTCGCAAGGCGACTTAATCCTGTTGTACACCGACGGCTTGACCGAAGCGGAAAACGCCGATGGCGAATTTTTCGGGCTACAACGCGTCAGCGACATTCTCGTTCAACATGCAGAGTGTTCCCCGCAAGCCATTATTGAAACACTACTAAAACAGCTAAAACAATTTAGCCATAGCGAAGTCTTTAACGATGACATTACTTTGATGATTTTTA
>JBCKWP010000099.1:0-5676 GCA_038922455.1 Methylobacter sp.
ATATGGATTACTTGATTTTCGTTTTCATCTATAAAGTCGGTTAATAAGTGGGCGACCTCGGCAACGGCTCCTGTGGTTATGGCAGTGGTTGCTGTTTGCCGGCTATCAGGATGCGCGCTAGCCTGCGTAGGCCATCGGATGAAATGTCTAGGCCGAACGGTGCGCCCAGTCGTTCAAGTTCGTAAATTGCGTCGGTCGCCGCTATAAAGGTTATATAACGCAGACCCTGTATGCCTGGCAATTCTTTGGCGACGGTTTTTAAGGCCGGTGCTAGACGCACCCAGGTATCAGTAAAAAATACTCGCACTGGATCGGCGGCGTCTGTATCGTGTTCTTTTAAGCCTGCCTGAACAGCCGTTTTGGAATCCGTCAGTATTTCCGTCAGGGTTTCACGCAGTTCCGGTGATTTTGTGTCTTTGGCGGCCTGATCTATCGCGGATTTTAAAAATGACTCCCATTGCTGCCAAGCGGCTTGCCATTGTTTTTGTTCGGTCTCGCTAAAGGCGGCGGCAGGTTTTGCAATCGCTCTTTTGGCTGGTGCATTGAACTCAAGCTTAACGCTGATGCCATTATCTCCGGCATTGATGTGGTTGAATTTGAGCGACTGGAGTATCTGTTCAACTTCCGCAGCATTATCCTTGGGTAAAAAATGCGCCAGTGTCTGCCCGATATTGCTGCGGGATTCGTTCAAGTCGATTTTTACGGCGGCAAGTTTAGGTTCGGCAAAGCGTTTGATCAAATCCTGAAGCTTGTTGATGGTCAGATGCTGGCCTTCACGATCATAGGCTGTCGCGCTGGTGACCGGAAAGCTCAGTACCGAATGCCCGGAATCAAGTGTCGGTTGCTGAACGGTTTCCAATATGCCAGCCCATTCCAGAACCGTTAAACATTGTCCGCCAAGGCTAGTTCCGAGTCGGGCCTGAACCTCGTTCAACAGCTGGATTTGGCCGTTTTTCCCTTTAATATCAGGATTGGAGAGCCTTAGATAACTGCATCCCTGCCGATCATTCCACAGTTCGGCGGTGTTGTTTTTGGCGGTATATAGCTGGGAAACTAATACTTTTTTAATGAGGCTGTAATCGATTTGCAACGGAATGCTGAGTTGATTGGCACTGCTGTTTCCTGCAAATAGCAGCAAGATGTTGAAAACGGTCGTTATGAAATTCTTATGCATGAATCTTCTCCTGTAGGACGGGTTACATTACGACAATAATTAATGCGAGTCTATTTTCCTCCGATAATCGGTTATGGAATGTAACTGCTTAGGTGTGTGCCGGTTCTTTTAGACTTTCCATGCCTGTCCTGAGCGTTGCCGAAGGGTTTTTAAAGCCTGGAAGGTCTTGATCAAGGCTATTGCACCAGACGGTAACCCTTAAGGTGCGAGCAATCGTTAAATATGGGGTGAGTAGTTGCTACGGAATAACAACTTCCGGCAGTTTTTCGGGGCTATATTTTGGTCGTGTAAACTGACGACCCATGAATAAATCATTGCTGACGATCGATACATCTTCCAGCCAGCGGGACGATAACTGGCAGGTGTCCGAGTAAGGCGGTTCTTTGCACATGTCCACGATTCCGTCAGCCAGTATATTAAAATGCAGCCCCGGCAATGACCGCACACGCATGCCCGGCAAAGGCGCGGTGTAGTCCATGATGCTCGGTTCGTTGAAGTTGAGCAGGTCGAGCAACAGCTTGGGCACTTGATAAAGCGGCAGGCTGCCGATCTTAAGCGGTCCGCGTTTGCCGTCGATGATCAGTATCGGCGTGCTCACATAGGCTTTGAACATAGTTGGCGTAAACTCGCTGCGATTGGCCGTCAGCACACCTGATTCGACATAGCCTGCAAAATTTTCGCCCAAAAAAGGCAGGTGGTCGCCGAATACCACGATAATGCCTTCGGGATCTCGTTTGCGCAGTTCATTGATGAAGTCCATCAATTCTCGTGACTTATAATAAACCGTGTTGGCGTAGGCTGATACCTCCTCAATTGGAGACGGCGAGCTGATTTTATCGGGTCTACTTTCACTTAATGGGTAATTCCAGTGCCCGAAATAAGTCACTATATAATCCAGCACTGGCTGTTTGGCCTCCATCGACCCGGATATTTTTTCCAGCACTTGGCGATATAAGGTGCTGTCGGACATGAATTCCCGGTTCATGTCATCCTGGACAAAATCCTCCAGCGACCAGTAGGTTTGGAAGCCCATGCGCTTATACGCGTTAACACGGTTCCAGAACACCGGCACATTCGGGTGCGAGGCGACGGTGCGATAGCCTTTGTCGGCAAGAAGATGCGGCAAGCAGGGCACGTCATTAAGCAACTGGCGTTCGAATTTGACGGAGTGCTTGACTACCGGAAACCCGCATAACACCTCAAACTCGGAATTGGCGGTAAAACCGCCGAACACCGGAGTCAACGCATGCGAGTAGCCTGCGCTCTTCCAGAGCTCGCGAAACTCGGGCGAAAGGGGGTTTTGCTTATATTTTGCTTTTTTCAGTGTATTGGGATCCCAGAAAGACTCCAGCAACACGATATGGATATTGCGCGGCGTAAACTGCTTGGCGACCGCCAGGGAGGGTGGAAGTGTCGCAATCGGGGGGGCGATGCGACGACCGGCAGCCAGTAGTTTATCGGCGGCCTCTTGAGCCATATCGGTGTCAGGAATCACCTCGGCCGCCGCAAAATAACGCGCGTTTTCCAAGAGTGTGTAAAGTGTTGCGCCACGCCACACATAATTGGAACGTTGATCCCATACCGAATTGCCAAAGTAATCGTCCAGAGGATCGAGTAGGGTTGCTGGTTTGTACACCACGGTGATGCCGAGCAAAATGGCAACCAGGCTGGCAAGATAAGCGCTCCAATGGCGCATCGAAAAATTGAACAACAGTAGGCTGACAATGGCGGCCAGCGGTATGGCGGCGGCAAAGAACCGCCAGCCGTCCAGTATCAACAGCAGTGATTGCAGTGCAAAAACATCATCCGGCATAATCGGCCCGCCAAAAAACGATATTTTTACCGCGTTACCGATATATAGCAGCCCCATCAGCAGGGCATGAAGCACCAGGAAAATCCATACCCGCTTCGACAAGGCATAAAGCACGTAAGCGACGATCAGCTGCGCGAGATAATCGTAAGGCACCGATGCGGGCAATATCTGTACATCGAATTTTAAGGCGCTAATCAGGTAATACAATGCATAAAGCACTGTCGTGGAAAGTAGCGGTAATAATTTCAAGCGCATTAAGGTAAGGGGTGGGGAGTCTGTTAGGGTGAGTGAAGTTTATCGTAAAACTGAAAAAAGGCGAAAGACGAAAGGGGCAAGACGAAAGATTTATTGTTTCCCAAATGATTTTTTGATGTCGTTTGACGGCTACGCGGTTTTCAACTGCAAGCTTAGGTAGATGTACGGTATAATTGCGCCCTGTTCCAAATTTACTCCTCACTCATAAATGGCTCAATTCTTTGAAATACATCCGGAAAGTCCGCAGCTGCGTTTGATTCATCGCGCCGTGGAAATACTCCGTAAGGGCGGCGTTATCGTTTACCCGACTGATTCGTCTTATGCGCTTGCCTGCCATATCGGCGATAAGCAGGCGCTGGATAAAATCCGCCGTATCCGGCAGTTGGACGATAAACACAATTTTACTCTGGTGTGCAAAGACTTAGCTCAAGTGTCAATGTTTACCAAAATCAGTAATGATGCCTATCGGATGATCAAGGCATTAACGCCGGGCGCTTTTACCTTTATCTTGGAAGCTACACGTGAAGTGCCGCGCCGGTTACAGCATCCCAAGAAAAAAACCATCGGCATACGCATCCCGGATCACCCCGTCGCACAGTTGCTGGTTCAGGAATTGGGTGAGCCCTTGTTTAGTTCTACGTTGATGTTGCCGGGAGAGGATGAAGCGCTGACCGATCCTTATGACATCAGGGATAGACTTGAACATGAACTGGATTTAGTGATTGATGCTGGGATTATTGAGTTTGAACAAACGACTATTATCGAGTTTTCCGATAATGGCGTCGAGATCATCAGGCAGGGCAAGGGCCTTGCGCCGATGTTGGCTTAAGAGGATACAGGTATGATGGATGAATTGACGCAGTTGCAGCGCATAGTGGTCTGGATATTGCCGGTGGTTTTTGCGATCACCGTGCATGAAGTGGCGCATGGCTGGGTGGCAAAAAAATACGGCGATAACACCGCCTCAATGCTGGGTAGGTTAACCTTAAACCCGATCAAGCATATCGATTTGTTTGGAACCCTTATTATTCCTGGGATATTACTAATGACGGGCACGGGTTTTATTTTTGGTTGGGCAAAACCGGTGCCCGTCGATGTGGGGAATTTTAAAAATCCACGCCGCGATATGGCGATAGTCGCTCTGGCTGGCCCCGTTTCAAATTTATTGATGGCGGTCGGTTGGGCATTAATAGCCCGATTGGGAGTGACGATAGGCGCAGGAATCGAAGCAGTCTCATTGCCGCTGATTTATAGCGGAGTTGCCGGTATTTCGATTAATCTGGTGTTGGCGATGCTTAATTTACTGCCTATTCCGCCGTTGGACGGCAGCCGGATTTTAACCGGCATTTTGCCAAGTTACTGGGCGTGGCAATATAATCGTCTGGAACGTTTTGGCTTTGTTATTTTGTTGGTGCTGTTGTACACGAAAGTTTTAGGTTTGATTTTGGCTTACCCGCTGTTTGTTGCACAGCAAGCGTTTTTTTCGATTGCCGGGTTGTAGGTGATTTTTGCATCCTGTACTTGAAAACGAACGAGAATATGAGTCAAGACACGGCTGAAGATTTAGATCAACCGCCAGCTTTCGCAATGGTTAACGGCGCGCCGTTTAACAAGCTGCCGGATGATCTTTATATCCCGCCGGATGCGCTGGAAGTACTGCTGGAAACTTTTGAGGGGCCGCTGGATTTATTGCTGTATTTGATACGCAGGCAAAGCCTGGATATTGTCAATATACCGATAGCCAAGATTACCCATCAATATATCGCTTATATCCAGGTCATGGGTGAATTGAATCTGGAGCTGGCGGCGGAATATCTGGTGATGGCCGCGCTGTTGGCGGAAATCAAGTCAAGAATGCTGTTGCCCAGGCAGTCTGATGTCGAAGATGACGAGGAAGATCCGCGGGCAACGTTGATGCGCAGATTGCAGGAATATGAGCTGATTAAGAATGCGGCAGAAGAAATTGATCAGTTGCCTAGAATTGAACGTGATATATTTGAAATTAGTGTCGATGTTACGGCGCTAAAAACTGTCGAACAAAACTTACCGGACATCCAACTAAAAGAAATGCTGCTGGCCTTTCAGGATGTACTTAAAAGAGTCGAACAACTCAGCCACCATCAAATTACCAAAGAACCCTTATCTGTCCGTGAGCGAATGGCAACCATTTTGGAAAATCTTAAAGGAGCGGATAGTCTCCTTTTCTCGCAATTATTTGTCCGAAAAGAAGGTCGACACGGAGTCATTGTCTCGTTTTTGGCAATCCTCGAACTCAGCAAAGAACGACTCATCGATATTATCCAGTCAGAACCCTTCGACGATGCTCAGGGCAGGCTCTTTGCCGAATTACGGGTCAGAACCGCCACCGCTACCGCCGATAGTTGAGCCATCGCCCTTCGGCCTAGCTCAGGACAGCCCCTTCGTCTTCGCTCAG
>JBCKWP010000100.1:0-5638 GCA_038922455.1 Methylobacter sp.
AGTCGGCGTGTCGGGTTACGTTATCTCGCTACGCTCAATAAGCTAACCCGACCTACGGAACTAGACAAAAACAAAGCCAAAGCGGCCGCTGTATTTAATCGTAGAAATGTCGGGCATAAAAAGCATGCCCGACCTACGGAACTGTTAGCGCGAATTAGCAACCGGTTGTCGTTATAGCAAATGAGGGAGGTGCTGTTAAGCTAGTGGCCGCAGTATATGCAACTTTGCAGCTTGCAGGAGTCCCTGCACCTTTATGTTGGATCTCAGTTACGACAGTTGTACTATCGAAATCAGCACCCAAATCCATCACTTTTACAAGTTCAACAACAGCAGAGGCGAAACCATAAGCAGTCGCAACGGGGGAAGAGCCACTGACTGTAACATTGACAGTCGTACCAGTTGTGCCTGTCAGTAAATTCCCAACTGCCGCCTTGGCATAGATCATCGCATTGGTTGAGCGCATCGAACCTTCCACCGCCAGCATGGCGGCTTTCCGCGCATCGGAACCCAGATTGACAAACTTCGGTAAGGCGGTCGCCGCCAAAATGCCCAGGATCACAATCACCATGATCAGTTCGATTAAGGTAAAGCCGGCTTGAGTTTGTTTAAACTGCTTGTTCATAATGATCTCTTGAATAAAAGTTAAGGCCGCAGCCCGAGTTTAGAGCCGCAGCTCTGAGGTTAGGATAGTACAATAAAAAACTTTTGTAACTCTTCAGTGTTATTTTAGTCAGGGCGGTCGGTGTGTTGTAGGAGCGGCTTTAGCCGCGATTAATCGCGGCTAAAGCCGCTCCTACAACACACCTCACAGCATGACCGATCTGAAAAAACCGATATTACGTTGAATAGTTACAAACTTTTACAAGGCTTTACATTCGCTCTGCCCCACAAAATAAATAATAACCGAGTACGATAAGGACATACAGACTGGCGAGCAGGATAAACACCCCTAAAAACCGGCGAACGCTGAAGACGAAGCGTTCGCTAAAATGATGTCTGCTGCCGATCCGGGTCAACCACTGTTCTGTGTCAATCCAACGATTGGCCGAGGCCTCAATATCGCGCAGCAGGCAGGGCTTGGTCAGCACCATGCCGCCCATCAGCGCCGCCAGCACGCTACTGACCAGTATTATGGCAATCAAGGCGTCCGACAGCCACCAGTAATTCTTCGGTATCAGCATGGATAGGGCTCTGGGGTTGTAGCGAAACATAAAAGCGTGCAACACAAACAGGGCCCCGCTCAATATCGCGGCTCCGGCCAAGCGATGATGCCGGTAGATAAAAGCCTCTATCCGGCGCGGACGATCCAGCTGCACGCGCATTTTTTCCATGTCGAGCCAGCGGGAAAGCGGTTGATTCAAACCCATCAACTGTTCAGGCTTAAGCAACATCGCCGCCCCCACCAGAATGCCCACGACACTGCCGCCCCAAAGAAACATCAGGTAAGAGTGCTGCAAAATTTGCGTCAATAGGTTCATGGTGTGTGTATTTCAATATTCAGCTTTAACGTAAAGCCGGACGGGGTATGTTACCCCGTTCGCAGGGTTTCTCGCATGTTTCAAAGACAGCAGCGGTGTCAAAACGTTTAGAACGGGGTTGCAAACCCCGTCCAGCCTAGTATTACAACTTAACAGCCTGTCGTGGTAATGATGCTGATTATGGGCGCGGCATTGGCAACAGGCTGGGTATAGGTGAAGAAGCAATTTTCCTGGGAAATGCCGCCGCGCACTTGAAAAGTCGCCGTCGATCCTGACGAGATATAGTCATAACCCTCTGCCTGCAATTCAATCTGGGTTGGATTAAATACCGTGGTCAGGCCTGCGGCGGTCAGTATGCCGGGGGTGCCGATTGCGGTAACGGCTGGGTAACCGTTAACCAGGTTAATAATGCCCGCCTCGCTACACAGTGTGCCGGTAGCGCCGGTCGCGTTATTAGCCGTGCCGCCGCCTGCCGGACAAGTTGCCGTGTCGGCTCGGCCATTGCGGGCAAACAAGGTGGCGTGAACCATCGATGCGGCCACTGCAACGCTGCCGCGCGCCGCATTAAGCTTGGCAATGCGGGCATCAAGCTGTAAGTTGGTCAAGCGCGGCAACGCCACTGCCGCCAATATGGACAGGATGACGATAACGACGATCAATTCAATCAGGGTAAAGCCTTTTGATTTATTCATTTTTAGGTGCTTATGGCGAGGGTTTGGTTAGGGTTGACAATGATAGTAATGAGTTTCATGGATTACGAATACCCCGGTCATTTCGGCATGAATCGCTTTTAAATGTTCCATTTATTATATTTTCTACATTATTAGTCATGCCGTTGCTCTTTGCTGAATGGGTTTTACAATTTTAATTTTAGCACCCGTTTGAGTTTCCGTTAAGGAACGTGCACGGAATAACGTGAGCATCTGTAGGAGCGGCTTTAGCCGCGATTGGTCTTGAGCGATTGGTCGCGGCTAAAGCCGCTCCTACAGGTGTTTTATTCATTACGAGTTACCTTAGCATGTTCCTAAGTGGTCATATTAATGCTCAACATCAAGCACCAAATCTATTCCTCCCATCATCCCCCGTGACGCTTGATTAAGTTGGACGGTACTGGTCAATCGAAAGCGTAGTTGTTGACCATCGCTAAAAACGTACACCAATCGTTTGGCTTTAGTATCAAAATACCAGGCGGATTGTACGTCCTGCGGTGTGCGGTCATACTCGCCGCTGTAATTTTTTGGTTGATCGCCCAACAAGCGTAGCGGATTGGCGTTTTCTATCTCGCTAACGGCAAGCGATTGTCCGGTCGCATTTCGGTGAGCCCAAAGCTCCCGTAATCCCCAGCGCATATTGGTCAGGTCAGTTTCCATCGCTACTGCCTCGGCTTGGTTTTGTGCGCGGCTAAGGCTAAAAAGCAAGAGGGTCGCCAGTATGGCGATAATGCTGATGGAGATTGCAAAATCGAAACGGCTAGCACCAGATTGTAATGTTTTGGTTTTCGGCTTCATCATCAGCCTTTATGTAACGACACTTTGCCCAGATCCCAGATCGGCAGAAAAATACCCAAGGCTAGAATAAGCACCAGTACGCCCAAAAATACGATCAAAATCGGCTCTATCTTGGCTGCCAAGGTTTTGATTTCGTACTCGACATCACGCTGATACATATCGGCAATCTCTTCCATCAAATCATCTAATGCGCCCGACTCCTCGCCAACAGCAATCATTTGTAGCACCAGAGGATTAAAAACACCTGCATTCGTTGCTGTACGCAAAATGGTTTCGCCGCGCTCGACACCGAAACGCATTTGCTCCACTTTATGCGCGATAAAGTCATTATCGAGGGTTTGCGCCACCAAGCTTAACGTACTCATGATGGGTACGCCGCTTTTGCTGGCCAAAGCAAAGCTTCTGGCAAAACGCGCCATGGTGGCTTTATAGACGATTGCACCGGCAATTGGGGCTTTTAATTTAAAGCTGTCCCATTGATACCGGCCTTTGACCGATGCGATATAAGCGCGGAAAAGCAATACTGCCCCTGTAAAGCCTGTCAGTAAATAAGGCCACATGGTCACCATGAAATTGGAAAAGCCTAATAAAATAAGCGTCATTAAGGGCAGCTCTGCCCCCAAACTTGCAAACACTTTGGCAAATGCGGGGATGACAAATATATTGATGATGACTATCGCCACGGCCATCGCCATCATCACAAAGCTAGGGTAGCGTAACGCCGCTTTGATCTGATCACGCATGAATTTCTCGAATTCAAGGTGATCGAATAGGCGTGAAAACACCTTATCCAACATGCCTGTATTTTCGCCGACGCGGATCATGCTGATATAAAAACTATCAAACACTTTTGGATGCTGGTTGAGTGCAGCGGATAATTCACGGCCGCTATCAAGGCTCACGCGAATTTTGGAAATGACTTTGACCAATGCCTTGTTTTTGGTCGATGACTGCAGGCCGCTCAGGGCACTCATAATAGGTATGCCTGCCTTGAGCAGGGTGTACATTTGCCGACTGAACATCATGACATCAATCGGTTCTATACGCTCTTCAAACAGGTTGATGGACAGGCTGTTACCGGCGGAAGGCGCTGAGCTGGGTGCAATGTCGATCGGCGTAATGCCGATACTGAACAACTGTTTTGCCAGCGCATTGCAATCTGGGCTCTCCAACACGCCCTTGACCAGTTCGCCTTTGTCGTTACGGCCTTTGTATGAAAAGAATGGCATGATTAAGGTTCAAGGTTCAAGGTTCAAGACGAAAGACTAAGAGCTAAGGGCGAAAGGTTCCTAAGCTGTCCAGGGTATATTACCCCGCCGGCCGGTTTTCTCGTATGATTCAAAGATGGCGGCAGCGGCAAAACGTTTGAAACGGGGTTGCAAACCCCGTCCCGCCTGGGCACCTTGAACCTTGCCAATTGATCATTCCTCAAACTGATTACTGATGCGCATGGCTTCCGAAACTGTGGTGCGTTTGGCTACAGCCATCGCCACCGCGCTTCTGCGCAGGGTGTGTCCGGCCATCTTCTGACGCGCTAGCTTGATAAACACATGGGTGTCATGATGATTGACTGCATCGGTCAGTTCGGTATTCATTTCCAGCAATTCGTAAACTCCTGTCCGGCCTTGATAGCCGGTGCCATTGCACTGGATGCAGCCTCTGCCCCGCACAAAGCTATGTTGGTCAATAGTATCGCCCAATTCAAGTTTAAGCCAGGTCTGTTCGAAGGGTTCCGGTATAGAGGGCTGGGTACAGCTGTCACAGACTACCCGTACCAGCCGTTGAGCAATGACGGCCAGCAAGGACATGGCGACCATAAATCGAGGTATGCCCATGTCAATCAGGCGAATCGGCGAACTGATTGCGTCGTTGGTATGCAGTGTCGACAACACTAAATGGCCGGTCATTGCGGCACGCAGGCCAATCTGAGCGGTTTCATGATCACGCATTTCGCCCACCAGAACGATGTCTGGGTCCTGACGCAGGGCGGAACGCAGCACCCGTGCAAAGTCGAGGTTGATCTTTTCGTTAACCTGCACCTGGTTAATGCCGGGCAAGCGGTATTCAACGGGATCTTCCACGGTGATGATCTTGTTGGCGGTGGAATTGAGTTCGCTGAGGGCTGCATAAAGGGTGGTGGTTTTACCGCTGCCGGTTGGCCCGGTAACCAGTATCATGCCATTCGGACGATGCAGCAGCTTGCGAAAACGCACCAACATCTCGGCCGGCATTCCCAGCTTTTCCAGCGAAAATCCTTCGGCATGTTGAATCAATAAACGCATGACTACGGATTCGCCGTAGAGGGTCGGTAGGGTGGAGATACGCACATCGACGGATTGTTGCCGCACGTTGAAGTGAAAACGGCCATCCTGAGGCAAGCGTTTCTCGGAGATGTCCAGGTGGGACATGAGCTTGAGCCGCAATACCAGCGCTGAGGTAATTTTTAAATTGGTTTCCGTTTGTTGATGCAGGACGCCGTCAATGCGAAAACGGATATACAGCTTATGTTCTTGCGGCTCGATATGGATGTCGGAAGCCCGCACTTGCACAGCATCCTCAAAGACCGACTTAAGCAGCTTTACAACGGGAGCATCGGCCGCTTCAGTCGAGGTCAGCAATAAATTGAGATCGATATTATCGTATTCCCATAGT
>JBCKWP010000101.1:0-5607 GCA_038922455.1 Methylobacter sp.
ACTTGAAAAACCCAGCGGCGGCAAGGTGATTTTGGACGGCGTTAACCTTAATGAAGTCTACAATCTAAAATAAAAAATCAGGATTTCCTGCACTGAGCGCAAAAACCGTATAAATAAAGGCCGTGATCGGTTAATTCATAACCCAATTTTGCTGCAATTTCTTTTTGCCGGGTTTCAATAACCTCATCGGTAAATTCATCTATTTTGCCGCACTTCATACACAGTATGTGATCATGATGCTTGCCGCTATCAAGTTCAAAAACAGAACTGCCACCTTCAAAGTGATGGCGGCTTACCAGTCCCGCCGCTTCAAATTGAGTTAACACGCGATAAACCGTAGCCAAGCCGATTTCTTCATCTTCGCTCAGCAGAATTTTATAAACTTGTTCAGCAGTTAAATGACGCTCATCAACCTGCTTTTCTAAAATTTGCAGAATCTTGACCCGTGGCAAAGTCACCTTCAGGCCTACACTCCTTAAATCATGGGTTTCCAACATTAATCTCCGCTTATGACAGTTTTATAGAGAACTGCGCGCATTGTAGCCTTTTTTTGACTGTATGGGCATGACAGTTTTATAGGATAATCCTTTAACATCCTGTATGATTTTGTGTTTTTAATCTATCCAGCAGCCTTAAATGAGAAAGCCGCTTTTTGCTTTAAGCCAGTCCGGCAACCGCTACGCATCCTTCATCCTTGCAGTCGCGGCAAGCCTGGCACTCGCCTCCTGCACCACCATTTTGACCAACCTGCCTGGCGTCTATACCGTCGATGTCCAGCAAGGCAATATCGTCGATCAAGCCATGATCGACCAACTCAGACCCGAGATGAACAAACGGCAGGTGCTTTATATCATGGGTTCGCCGATGCTGATCGACTTTTTCCATCAGAAACGCTGGGATTATCTCTACTCCGCACAAACCGGCGGCGGAGACCGGCAGCAAAAAAGAATTTCCTTATATTTCGACAAGGACCAACTGGTCGGCGTACAAGGCGATTTTAAACCCAGCGCCGTTCCCGTCATTAAAACCTCGGAAGAAACTACAGTTGATGTTCCGAAGCGTGATCTTGATAAAACCCTATGGGAAATGATCACCGGCTTATTCGGCTTTAACGGTATTGATGACACCCCCAAGACCGACAAACCCAAACCGGCACCGGACTCATCGAAAGATCAGCTGCCGCTTTAAATACGATAGATGGGGTTCATGTGTAGGATACCCATCGCGTACCGCTTTCAAATTTCACCCACTCCAAAATCAAAAAAGTATGCTGTGCATACCCTACCTAACTGAATTGCAGTGATGCGCTGCATGGGAATGCAGTCTCATCGCGCCGCGTTGATATGCACACCGTAACAGATATGCTTTTCTACTCACCACATTATTGATGACACCCTACTTTTGATGTTGTAAATTACATGGCTTCCACTTTGGAGAAAAGACGATGAGCGCAGCAGAACAATTGCAACAAAAATACAGCTATGCCGATTATGCTCAATGGCCTGAAGATGAGCGTTGGGAACTGATTGACGGAGAAGCGTATGCCATGACCGCCCCGCAGCGGTTGCATCAGGATATTGTCTTTGAATTGGGAGGGCAAGTCCGTAATTACCTGCAAGGCAAGCCATGTAAAGGCTATGTCGCCCCCTTCGACGTACGCCTGCCGCGCAAGGATGAAGCCGATGCCAAGGTGGAAACGGTAGTGCAGCCCGACCTGAGCGTCATTTGCGACCCATCCAAGCTGGACAAACAAGGTTGCCGAGGTGCGCCGGATTGGATCGTTGAAGTGCTTTCCCCTTCAACCGCGCTAAAGGACATGAACACCAAACGCAGCCTTTACCAACAGCATGGGGTGCAGGAATATTGGCTTATCCACCCGGAAGATCGTTGGATTATGGTGTATACGCTGGACGAACAAGGGCGGTACGGACAGCCCGGCGTGTTCGGCATGGATGAGCCGACTGTTGTGCAGCGGTTCCCGGATTTGAGCCTAGACTGGTCGTTTATGGCGGCTGTTTGATACTAGAAGGTACGCACAGCGTGCCCTACATGGCTGCATCCAATAAAACAGCGTGTTTCGATTTTATCCACCACCGGATACCAAAATGTTGAGCAACGAAAAGCTGTTGCTCAACCTACATTCTGTTTTTTGAATGTGAAGAGTTGTTACTGGACTATGGCAGCTGCTTTTAAGTCATACAAAGCCGGAAATAAATTTAACCTGACCCCATTGATTCGTGGTTAAGTTTACTCTGACCCCAGTTATTGCTATTGTTGCAGAAAGCATTGAAATTTACCATACTAAAACAGCTAAAATATGAAACCATTAGTTAAATACAGAGGTGGAAAATCCAAGGAAATTCCAAATATTATAAAGCATATTCCAGAATTTGATGGTAAGTATATCGAACCTTTTTTGGGAGGTGGTGCTTTGTATTTTTATTTAGAGCCAAAAAAAGCAATAATAAATGATATTAATTCCAAATTGATTTCTTTTTACAATGGCATCAAAACAGATTTTGAATTAATACAAAATGAACTTACACAAATAGAGAAAGTTTACACTATAAACCGAAGAAAATTTGAAGAACTAAAAAGTAAAACTCCTGAATTGAGAGTTGAAGATAACAACGAAGCCTTATACTATCAAATACGAGATATGTTTAACGATTTTACCGAAAAAACATTTTCCGATGCTTTGTTATATTTCTTTATAAACAAAACTGCTTATTCAGGAATGATTAGGTATAATTCCAAAGGAGAATTTAATGTTCCTTATGGCAGATATTCTAATTTGAATACTACATTAGTTACAAAAAATCACAACAAATTACTTTCAAATGCGGAAATTTACAATGTAGATTATAAACATATTTTTGATATGGCAGAGGAAGATGATTTTATGTTTTTAGACCCACCTTATGACTGCATTTTTTCAGATTATGGAAATGCAGAACACAAAGATGGATTTAATGAGAAAAATCATATTGAATTAGCTAACGCTTATAAAAATTTAAAATGTAAAGCATTGATGGTAATTGGCAGAACTCCATTAACAGAAAAACTTTATGGAGATATGATAATAGATGAATATGGAAAATCCTATGCCGTAAATATTAGAAATAGATTTAAATCATCTGCGTCACATATTTTAATTTCAAATTATGGAAACGTAGCTAAATATAATTCGCCTGTTTTAGAATTTACTCAGGAATTAGCATTTTAAAATTATATGGCAAGAATAGATAGTAAAGTAATATTTGTTACAACATCTCCGAGAACACCGTCTAAAATGATTCCAGAAATTGAGTTGTTAAATACTCATTTTGCAGGACAAGAATGGAATACAGAAACACAACTTGCTTTTATGGAACTATTGAAAGAAGAAAATTTTTTCAATGGAGAAGGTGCAAATGACCCTGCATTTAGTGCAAGAGACAGAATAAACCGAGCACCAAAATCACTTGGTTTTGTAACTCTTTCACCAACTATAAGTTTAACACCAGCAGGATTAGAATTAGTTACATCAAGACGAAAAGATGAAATCTTTTTAAGACAATTATTGAAATTTCAAGTTCCATCACCTTATCACAAACCTTCTGAAAACTCTGCCGAATTTTTGGTAAAGCCTTATCTTGAATTATTTCGTTTAATTTGCCATTTTGGTTCACTAAAATTTGATGAATTAATGATTTTCGGCTTGCAATTAGTTGACTATCGAAAATTTGACAATATTGTTTTGAAAATCGATAATTTCCGTATTGCCAAAGCACAATATCAAGGTAATTATAAAAAATTCAAGTCAGAGTATTTAGATGCAGAATTAAGACAAATCTATTATGATGATATTGTTTCAGGTAAAACTAAAACAAGACAAACGAATGACAACTCTATTGCAAAATTCTTAAAAACAAAAGCAAGTAATTTACGTGACTATGCTGATGCTTGCATCAGATATATTCGAGCAACAGGATTAGTCAATATTTCACACATTGGAAAATCAATTTCAATTGTGCCTGAAAAATTACAGGAAGTTGATTATTTCTTGCAACATACCGACAGAGAACCTTGCTTTATAGATGATGAAAGGCAATATGTTGCTTACCTTGGAAACGCAACAACTCCAAGTTTATTAAGTGATAATCGAGCATTACTTGAACAAAAAATAAGAGCAGAATTTCCTCAAATAGAAGTAAACGAAACGCTTACTTTACAGCAACTAAAAGACATCTTTGCAGATGAATTAGAAATTAGGAAAGAGCAAATTATTGCAGAACAAGTTACTGCAATAAAGGATTATCGTTTGTTTGAAGACATTAATTCTACGTTTAATCAAATTTTAGATAATTCACTATATGACACTCCTTTAATGTTGGAGTGGAACACTTGGAGAGCAATGACAATGTTAAATGGTGGCAACATAAAAGCAAATCTAAAATTTGACGATTTTGGAAATCCAATGTCAACAGCACAAGGAAATATGGCAGACATCGTTTGTGATTATGGCGACTTTGGATTAACCGTAGAAGTTACAATGCAAAGTGGTCAACGACAATATGAAACAGAAAGCGAACCTGTAACAAGACATCTTGCCAAAGTGAAAAGAGAAACAAATAAACCTGCATATTGCTTATTTATTGCACCAAAAATAAACGATGCTTGTATAGCTCATTTCTACGCTTTACATAAAATGAATATTAGTTACTATGGCGGAACTTCAACTATTGTTCCATTACCATTAAGCGTATTCATCAAAATGGTTGAGGACACACACAATGCAGACTATGTGCCAGAACCTAGACATATCCAACGGTTTTTTGAGCGTTCAAATGAATTAGCAAATGCAACAAACACAGAATTGGAATGGTATAACGGAATTACACAAGAAGCCTTAAATTGGCTGACATAAAAAGGGAAATATATAGTCCGGTAGGTTGGGCATGCTGTTTATGCCCAATTTTTCCCTGCATACAATAAACAGCGTGTTTCGAATTTATCAACCACCGTATACCAAAATGTTGGACAACGCTTAGCTGTTGCCCAACCTACATTCTACGTTAGCCATCGCCTGATGTTTGCATATCGGTTTGACAATACGTACGCTTAAGCGTACCGTGCAATCTCCTTATATTAGGGGTGAAAAATGAACACACTGACCGCCAGCGAAGCTCGCGCAAATCTGTACTGGCTCATTGATGAAGTAGGAGAGTCTCATCAGCCAATCATCATTTCTGGAAAGCGTAACAGTGCAGTCCTACTCTCTGCAGAAGACTGGAGTGCAATTCAAGAAACGTTGTACCTGCTTGCCGTACCTGGCATGCGCGAATCCATAAAAACAGGTATGGCTGAACCTTTGGCAAAAAGTGCGAAAGAGCTTAAGTGGTGATTTGGAAAATTGTTTATGCCAAGCAAGCCATTAAAGATGCAAATAAGCTTGCTGCAAGTGGCCTCAAACCAAAGGCAAAAAAACTGCTCGCGGTGCTTGCCAATGATCCGTTTCAGAATCCACCGCCTTTCGAAAAATTGGTCGGTGATCTTGCGGGCGCTTACTCTCGTCGCATAAATATTCAGCACCGTATCGTGTACGAAGTTTTTAGCAAAGAGGGA